>NZ_NEJU01000031.1:0-35515 GCF_002113295.1 Pseudomonas sp. B10(2017) | reverse complement strand
CGTGATCCCTGTGGGAGCGGGTTACCCGCGAAGAAGACACCGCGATGGATGGCACGGGCTTCGCCCGTGTTCGCGGGCAAGCCCGCTCCCACAGGGATCACGCCAGCTTTTAGAAATTGAGCAAGACAGTTGCTCCCACAGGTATTGCACAAGGCCCAGGCCTGTGGTGATCCTGTTTTCGCTGGCAAGCCAGCTCCCACAGGTATTGCACAAGGCTCAGGCCTGTGGTGATCCTGTTTTCGCTGGCAAGCCAGCTCCCACAGGTATTGCACAAGGCTCAGGTCTGTGGTGATCCTGTTTTCGCTGGCAAGCCAGCTCCCACAGGTATTGCACAAGGCCCAGGCCTGTGGTGATCCTGTGGGAGCTGGCTTGCCGGCGAAAGGCCCGCAAAGCGGGCCCCGGTTCTGTGGCAAACTGTTCCCGCCAAGGAGAACCCCATGCCCAGACCCCGCTGCGAGCGCTGCCAGCGCCCGCTCGACCATTGCCTCTGCCCACTGATCCCCGCGCTCGACAGCCGCACCCGCGTCATCCTGCTGCAGCACCCCAGTGAAACTGCCCATGCCCTTAATACCGCCCGCCTGGCCGCCCTTGGCCTGAACAACGCCGAGTTGCGGGTAGGTGAGGTATTCGATGACCTCAACGAATTGCTGGCGACCCCCGGTTACCGGCCAGCCCTGCTGTTCCCGGGTGACGACGCGCAGGAGTTGGTGGCCTATGGAGAAACGGAAGTCCAACCATTGCTGTTGATCGTGCCTGACGGCACTTGGCGCAAGGCGCGCAAACTGCTGTACCTGAACCCGTTGCTGGAGGCGTTGCCGCGGGTGACGCTGGGGGCTGTCGCGCCTTCACGCTACCGCTTGCGCAAGGCGCCGGAGGCGGGTGCGTTATCGACTATCGAGGCGGTGGTGGGAGCGCTGAACGCGTTGGAGCAGCCTGCCTGTTTCGATGCGCTGCTGGCACCGTTCGAGGCGTTGATCGAGGGGCAGATCAGGGCCATGAGTTTGGAGACGTTCCAGCGTAACCATGGTAGCGAGTGAGGGCAGGGGGCCGCAAAGCGGCCCCGGCTATCTCGAACCCGATCAACGCATATCAGGCAAACGCGCCTCGGTGCGTACTTCGGTGGTAGCCAGCGCTTCCGGCGGCAGCGAAATACGCTGCTTGCTCAGCAGCTCGCCCATGGTTGCCAGCACGCGGTAGCGCGAGAACTCCTCTGTATAACGCACCTCGGTGTAGCGGCGGTCGGCGTTGTACAGCTCGTTTTCACTGTCGAGCACGTCGAGCAGGGTACGTTGGCCCAGGCCGAACTGGTCCTGGTAGGCGGCACGCACGCGCTTGGTGGTCTCGGCGTATTCACGCGCAGTCGGTAGCTGCTTGCTCGCGTTGTTCATGGCGTTCCACGCCAGGCTCAGGTTTTCGGTCAGTTCACGCAGGGCGTTGTTGCGGATGTCCAGGGCCTGGTTGACCTTGTGCGCGTCGGAGTTCAGGCGAGCTTTGTCACTGCCGCCGCGGAACAGGTTGTAGTTCATTTCGACGCCGGCTTGCCAGTCGTTGTTGTTATGACCTTTCTCGCCGCCGGTGTTGTTGTTGGCACCTGTGGCCAGAATGGCATCGAAGCGAGGATAGAAGGTGGACTTGGCCACTTCGTACTGCTTCTCGGCGGCATTCACATCGGCCTGGGCCGACTTGATATAAGGGTTGTTCTGGCGCATGCCTTCACGCGCCTGTTCGAGGTCGGCCGGCATTTCCACCTTGATCGACTGCGGGCTTTCCAGCTCGTCCGGCATGCGGCCGACGACGCTGAAGAAGTTGGCCTCGGCATCGGCCAGGTCGACTTCGGCGGTGTCCAGGTTGTTTTCTGCCAGGGCGCGACGTGCGCGGGACTGGTCAAGGTCGGCGGTGCTGCCGACGCCGCGCTCGTTGCGCAGGCCGATCTGGTCGTTGACTCGCAGGTGGGCTTGCAGGTTGTTCCTGGCCAGGGTCACCAGTTCACGGCGCTTGAGCACTTCCAGGTACACCTCGACTGCACGCAGGGCGACATCCTGGGCAACGGCCTGGGTGTAGTAGGCGCGGGAGGTGGAGACCGCTTCGGTGCGGCCCACTTCATTCGAGGTGTTGAAGCCGTCGAAGATCATCTGCCGCAGGCGCAGCTCGGACTGGGTGTAGTTGAGGGTTTCCTTGTTGTGGTTGCCCTCGGCACGAGTCGAGGTGTTGTCCGAACGCTGGCGGCCATAGCCGGCAACCAGATCCACGGAAGGGTAGTAGCCACCACGCGCGAACTTCACATCCTCATCGGCCGACAGCTTGCTGTTGCGGTTGGAGCTGACCTGTGGGTGGTAGTCCACGGCGCTCTGGACAGCCTCGGTGATCGACATCGCCTGTACGTTGGCACTCGCCAGGGCCAACAGTAATGCACTGGTGATGGGGTTCAAAACGCGCATGGTACATCTCCCTGATCCTGAAATTGATCCTGCTGCTCGCCAAAAAAATGACGATAAAGTTATTGCATATAGTGTTGCAGGTTTTTAATAACACAGCTAAGTACATTCAACGCGATATATAAGAAGATTTATTCATATCAAATCGCCATATAATATATAAATTGTCTAATTGGCGAACAGAAGTATCCAGGGAATGGCAGCGGAAAAATCCATGAAAGCCAATGAATGCGCGGGCTTCAAGGAGTTCCAGAATCATTCCGGATAAGGAGAATGGCCGTTAGGCAAAATTGATATTTGGCGACAGAATATTGTCACTTTGGCTTGTGAAGGGTTTTCTGGCTGAGGATGTACAGGCTTACCAGGACGGCGCTGATCAGCATGAAGGTGCGCGCCCAGAACAGGGGCACCAGATAGCAGGACAGGCCGATGCTGGCCCACATCAGGCCGATGGCGTAGACCTTGCCCTTGAGGGGGATGCCTTCACCACTTAGGTAGTCACGGATCCATGGCCCGAGCTTCGGGTGATGGACCAGCCAGTGATGAAAGCGCGGCGAGCTGCGGGCAAAGCAGGCGGCCGCCAATAGCAGGAACGGGGTGGTGGGCAATACCGGCAGGAATATCCCCAACACCCCCAATGCAACGCTGAGCCAGCCAATGGCCAGCAGCAGGTAGCGCACAGGCGACTTAGTGGTGGCGTGGCTTGAGCAGCGCCGGCTTTTCGTCAGGGGCATGCAGCAGCAGGAACAGCGCCGTCAGCGCTTCGGGGATCTGTACGATCATGTCGTCCTGCAAGTTGGCGTTGCTGGCAATGTCGGCGAACTCCGGCTGCTCGTCGAACAGGCCCGAGCCGACCATGATCGGCAGCAACATTTCGCTGACTTCTTCCTCGGCGTTCTCGAACCAGGCCTCTTCACGCAGGAATACGCCTTCCATGAAGCCGATGCACCAGCCGCGCAGGTCGGAATCGTCCGGCTCGTCGGTCAGGTCGAGGTCGCATGGCAGCTCGAACTCGTCGTCGCTGGCCAGCTGGCGGGCGATGTGCGCTTTCAGCGCCACCAGGGTAGCCTCGATCTCGGTGCGCTGAGCGTCGCTGGCGTAGTGCGGCTCTTCAGCGAACAGGGCATCGATCCACTCGCGCTCGGGCACTTCCTCGGCATTGATCGAAAGGGCGGTGAGGTAGCCGTGGGCGGCGACATAGTCCAGCGCTTCCTCGTGCAGCTCGTCGGCGTCGAGGAAGGCTTGCAGGCGGGTCAGTTGCTCGGCGAAGGACATTACAGGGCTACCTTGGGGAATAAACGATAACGAATTCTAGCACCTTGCGACGGCAGCGGGGCAAAGGGAACGTCTATCGCCGTGGTGCCCTGCGCGAGGCAGTGCTGCGGTATACTCCGCGATTTTTCATCCAGGGGCAGGTATTACTGGCTGCCTGGCAAAAACCGCTTACGCATTCGGCGTGTGCGGGGCGGGTTTTTCGTCCAGCCTGTATCCGGGATGGTACGGCGATTTGTGGAGTTGCACATGCTCGAACAGGCTCAGCGCGTTCTCAAGGACGTCTTCGGCTACGACAGTTTCCGCGGGCGCCAGGCAGCGATCATCGACTGCGTGGCCAATGGCGGCGATGCCTTGGTTCTGATGCCCACCGGCGGCGGCAAGTCGTTGTGTTTCCAGGTGCCGGGGTTGCTGCGCCCGGGCCTGACGGTGGTGGTTTCGCCATTGATCGCGCTGATGGACGACCAGGTCGCCACGCTCGACGAACTGGGGGTGCCGGCCGCCGCGCTGAACTCCACGCTGACCCCGGAACAGCAGCGTGACCTGGCCGGGCGCCTGCGCCGTGGCGAAGTGAAGATGCTGTACCTGGCACCGGAGCGCCTGGTGCAGCCGCGCATGCTCGACTTCCTGCGTGACCTGGATATCTCGCTGTTCGCCATCGACGAGGCCCACTGCGTGTCGCAATGGGGCCACGATTTCCGTCCCGAATACCTGCAACTGGGCCAGTTGGCCGAGCTGTTCCCGCATGTGCCGCGCATCGCGCTGACCGCCACCGCCGACATGCGCACCCGCGAAGAGATCGTCCAGCGCCTGCACCTGCAGGGCGCCGAGCGCTTCCTGTCGAGTTTCGACCGGCCCAATATCTTCTACCGCATCGTACCCAAGGAGGCGCCACGCAAGCAGCTGATGGCCTTCCTCGGCGAGCGCCGCGGCAACGCCGGCATCGTCTATTGCCTGTCACGCAAGAAGGTTGACGAAACCGCCGCCTTCCTCTGTGACCAGGGTTTCCCGGCGCTGCCGTATCACGCCGGCCTGGCTGCCGAGACGCGTGCGGCCAACCAGCACCGCTTCCTCAACGAGGAAGGGCTGATCATGGTCGCCACCATCGCCTTCGGCATGGGTATCGACAAGCCCAACGTGCGCTTTGTCGCCCACCTTGACCTGCCCAAGTCGCTAGAGGCGTATTACCAGGAGACCGGCCGTGCCGGCCGCGACGGGCTGCCGTCCGATGCCTGGATGGCCTACGGGCTGCAGGACATGGTGATGCTCAAGCAGATGCTGCAGAACTCTGAAGGTGACGAGCGTCACAAGCGCATCGAACAGCACAAGCTCGACGCCATGCTGGCCCTGTGCGAAGAGACACGCTGCCGCCGCCAGTCGCTGCTGGCCTATTTCGACGAAATCCTCGAGCAACCCTGCGGGCACTGTGACAACTGTGTCGACCAGGTGCAGACCTGGGACGCCACCGAGCCGGCCCGCCAGGCGCTGTCGGCGGTGTTCCGCACCGGCCAGCGCTATGGTGTCGGTCACCTGGTTGATGTGCTTCTGGGCAAGGACACCGAGAAGGTGCGCAATTTCGGCCACGAGAAACTCTCGGTGTTTGGCGTCGGCAAGGGGCTGGCCGAAGTCGAGTGGCGTTCGCTGTTCCGTCAGTTGGTGGCGCGCGGCCTGGTCGACATCGACCTGGAAGGCTACGGCGGCCTGCGCCTGTCCGACAGCTGCCGGCCGCTGCTGCGTGGCGAGGTGACCTTGCAGTTGCGCCGTGACCTCAAGCCGCAGACCACCGCCAGAACGTCGTCCAGTGGTGGCAGCCCGGCCAGCCAGCTGGTGCGTGCCGAAGAGCGCGAACTGTGGGAAGCACTGCGTACCCTGCGCCGCAAGCTGGCCGAGGAGCACAGTGTGCCGCCCTACGTCATCTTCCCCGACTCGACGCTGCTGGAGATGTTGCGCAGCCAGCCGGTCAGCCTCAGCGACATGGCCCAGGTCAGCGGCGTGGGCGCGCGCAAGCTGGAGCGCTATGGCCAGGCCTTCCTCGAGGTGCTGAACAACAGCGGCGGCACCGAAGAAGCACCGAAAGTGGTGCTCGACCTGCGTCACGAACTGGTCAGCCTTGCCCGCGCCGGCATGACCCCGGCACAGATCGCCGGGCAGCTCAACTGCAGCGAGAAGAACGTCTACAGCCTGTTGGCCGAGGCGCTGGGCCGACAGGAACTGAGCTTGGAACAAGCCTTGGACCTGCCGGAAGACCTGTTGATGGAAGTGCAGGATGCCTTCCTCGATGGCGAGGGCGAGCTGCCAGCGGTGTCGACGATAGCGCCGCAGTTCGGGGGGCGGGTGCCAGAGGGCGTGCTTTACTGCGTGCGTGCAGCACTGGCGGCAGAGTTCGAACTGTGAGTGGTGACAGGGTCGAAGGCAGAACTGCCAACTGCTGACCTTGGTCATGTTTTTTGACGATTATCGAGCATTCCAGAGGGCCCGAGCCTTGCCTCGTGGGACGGGCCATGGTTAGCTGCCTAATAATTAGATCTGTTCAATGAGTTGCTTATGCCCCTGACCGACAACCAACACCGCTTCGGCATGCAGCTGGCCCAGATGTCCCGAGGTTGGCGTGCCGAGTTGGACCGCCGCCTGGCCGGGCTCAACCTGTCCCAGGCGCGCTGGCTGGTGTTGCTGCACCTGGCCCGTTTCGAAGATGCCCCGACCCAGCGTGAGCTGGCCCAGAGCGTGGGCGTAGAAGGCCCGACCTTGGCGCGCCTGCTCGACAGCCTGGAGGCGCAGGGGCTGGTACGCCGGCAGGCGGTACTGGAAGACCGGCGGGCGAAGAAAATTGTGCTGTGCCCGCCGGCCAAGCCGCTGATCGACCAGATCGAGACCATTGCCAATCAACTGCGGGTTGAACTGTTCACCGGCGTGGACGAGGCGGAGCTGCAGGTGTGCATGCGGGTGCATGCCAAGATCCTGGCCAACCTGGAGAAGTCCTGAGAGGGCCTGTGAGAGCGGGTTTACCCGCGAATGGCACCGGCTTCGTCGGTGTTCGCGGCTAAAGCCCCTCCCACAATGTGTCCGGCACCTAGAAGGTATGCCCCAGGTTCAGGTATACCGCCTGCTCATGTGCACTGTTGGCACCATAAGTGAAGTTCAACGGCCCCAGCGGCGTCTCCAGCCCCAGGAAGATGCTCGCCGCGTTGATGTACCCGCTGTCGAACTCGTTGTCGTTGTTCCACGCACGCCCTCGCTCCAGCGACCCGCCGATGTACAGCGGGAAGTCCAGCGGCACGTAGGCCCGTGGCGTCAGGCGGCGGTAGTACACCATGCGCATCAGGCTCACGTTCTGCCCCGACACCGAGTCCTGACGGAAGCCTGACAGCTCCCGCGCGCCACCCAGCACGAAGCTCGACGTCACCACTTCGGTATCATCCAGCGTGCGCCCGTAGCGCCCGCCCAGCACGAAGGTGTTCGGCCCGCTGCTGATAGCCTTGTCCAGGTTGAACATCCACTGCCGGTAATCCTGGTCGGAATCCAGCGACTGGTCATATTTGCGCAAGGTCAGGCCGATATCCTCGCCGCGGTGCGGGAAGTACACATTGTCGAGGGTGTCGAACGAATACTTCAGTTCGTAGAAACCTTCGTTGAAACTGACCTTGGGCAGGTCCTGGTCGCCGATGCGCACCTCGGCTTCGCCCCAGGCCTTGCCCACGCCCAGGCGCACCTCTCCACTGTTGCCGATCTGCCGCCCCACGTTCAGACCAAAACCGTATCGCTCCAGGCGGTACTCGGCCACCGGGTCGTTGTCCAGGGTGGCTTCGATGTTCTGCGAACCGAAGTCCAGGTATGGCGCGATGAAATAGCGCGAACCCACGTCCAGCGGCTGGTAGAACTCGCTGTAGAGCTCTTGCTGGTCGCCGATCTGGCCACGGGTCAGCCATTCGGCGCCGAGGCTGTTGATGCCGTTGACCCGGTAGCTGGCGCCCAGGTTGAAGGCGCTGTCGCCGCGCAGGTCGTCCGACAGGTTCAGGCCCAGACGCAGGTAGTCGGTGCCACCGCGTCGGCCACGGGCGTTGATCACCAAGGTATTGTCGTCGCCCTTGTGCACCACGCGGTACTGCACCCGGTCGAAGTAGTCCAGGCCGTACAGCGTGCCCATGTCGGTCTGCAGGCGGCCGAGCTCCAGCGGTGCGTCGATGGGTTGGCGAATGTACGAGCGGATGACCTCGTCGCTGACCTTGGAGTCGTTCTCGATCCTGATCGCGGTGATCGTCGGCGTGCGCTGGCGCGGCGAACGGGCCACGGCCAGGCTGTTGTCACCTTCGGGCTGACGCAGGGCGGCAAGGCGCGGGTCGAGCAGGCGGGTGGCGCGGTAGCCAGCCTCGATCATTTCCCGGGCGCGGCCAAAATCGGTAACGCCAAAGGCAGTCAGCGGTGGCTGGATGAGGATGTCGTCGCGGTGCAGGCTGGCCAGTTGTTCTTCCGAGTTGCGGCGGGTCATCAAAGTGATCGACTGGTTGAGCACATCGACCACGGTGGCCAGCTGCTTGCGGTCACGCAGCGGGGTGCCGATGTCGACCACGATGGCCAGGTCCACCCCCATTTCGCGGGCGACATCCACCGGGATGTTGTCGACCATGCCGCCGTCCACCAACAGCCGGCCGTCCAGCTCGACCGGGGCGAACACCGCCGGGATCGACATGCTGGCGCGGATCACCTGGGGCAGGTGGCCGCGGCGGAACACCACCTTTTCGCCACTGGCGATGTCGGTGGCCACGGCGCGGAACGGGATAGGCAGCTTGTCGAAGTCGCGGGTGTCGGCGGTGTGCGCCAGCTTGCTTTCCAGCAACAGCGCCAGGTTCTGGCCCTGGATCACCCCCAGCGGCAGGCCCAGGCTGCCGTCGTCGCGAAAGCTGAGCTTCTGCTTGACCAGGAAGTCGCGATCATCCTGCTTGCGTCGGAACGGCACGTCCTTGCGCGGTGGAGCGTCGGACAGCGCCTGCTGCCAATCGAGGGTGGTGGCGAGCTTTTCCAGCTCCTCGACACTGTAGCCAGAGGCATACAGGCCGCCGACCACCGCCCCCATGCTGGTGCCGGCGATGGCGTCGATGCGCACGCCCTGTTCCTCCAGGGCCTTGAGCACACCGATGTGGGCCAGGCCGCGGGCCGCGCCCCCCGACAGTACCAGGCCAACCTTGGGCCTGGCCGGTTCGGCGGCGAATACCGTCAGGGTGGTGAGGGCAAGCAGGAAACAGAACAGCAAACGGCGCATCGTGAGTCTCAAACCGTGGGCTAAAGACCGCTAGTATAAGCGGCCCCTCACCTGGAGATGCGTCACCATGGCCGACAGCAAACCGGAAATCGTCATCACGTATTGCACACAGTGCCAATGGCTGCTGCGTGCCGCCTGGCTGGCCCAGGAGCTACTCAGCACATTTGCCGACGACCTTGGCCGAGTGGCCCTGGAGCCCGGCACCGGCGGTATCTTCCGCATTACCTGCAATGGCGTGCAGATCTGGGAGCGCAAGGCCGACGGTGGCTTCCCCGAGGCCAAGGTGCTGAAGCAGCGGGTGCGCGACCAGATCGACCCGCAGCGTGACTTGGGCCATAACGACCGCTGAATCAGGCGCCCTCGGCCAATGGTCGCTGCCTGGGCGGTTGTTCGGCCGCCAGGCGGCTGGACAGCACGATGGCGAAGATGATCAGTGCGCCGCCCAGCAGCATGCGCAGTGTCGGAGTTTCGGCGAACACCACCCAGGCCACGGCTATGCCGTAGACCGGTTCCATGCCGAACACCACGGCGGCGGTACGCGCCTTGATCACCGACAGGCTGGCGACGAACAGGCTGTGCGCCACGCCGGTGCAGAAGATGCCGAGCAAGGCGATCCACAGCCAGTCCATGGTGGCTACGCCGGCCAGGTCCGGCGCCGCGAACGGCAGCAGGCACAAGCCCACCACCAGATTCTGCCAGAGCGCCGCCTGCACCGCGGGCAGGCGGCCGGAACCGGCGCGGTTGGTGAGTGACAACAGGGAGAACAGCAGCCCCGACAGCAATGACCAGAGCAAACCACCGGTGGCTTCACTGGCCAGGTCGAATGCCGGTGTGACCAGTACCAGGCCGATGCTTACCAGCAACACCAGCAAAGCCTCGTTGCGGCGGATGCGTTCGCGGAACAGCAGGCCTTCGAGGATCACGGTAAAGGCCGGGAAGCTGGCGAAGCCGAGGGTGGCGATGGCCACGCCGGCGACCTTTACCGCGATGAAGAAACTGACCCAGTGCCCGGCCAGCAGCACGCCGCCGAGCAGCAGGCGGCGGGCGTCCTGGCCGTTCAGGCGTTGCCAGCCCGGCCCGGTCAGGCTGGCGAACAGGGCCAGGGCGAGCACGGCAAAGGCGGCGCGGCCGAAGACGATTATCGCCGGGCTGGCGCTGGTAGCCAGTTTGCCGAAGACGCCGGTGAGGCCGAAGAACAGCGCGCCGATGTGCAGGGCCCCGAGGGCGGTGCGGTGGTTCATGGGTGGTCCTTGCTCAAGATCTCTACTGACAGTACTGGCCTCTTCGCGGGCACGCCCGCTCCCACAGGTATTGCACAAGTCTCGAAAGCAGTGAGGTACCTGTGGGAGCGGGCGTGCCCGCGAAAGGGCCGGTACAGGCTCAGTGTATAGGCTCAGGAGAACGCATTCTGTCGCAAGACTGCTGTCAGTTGTCGCCAGACTCTCGCCGCAATGCCAACGGCGTACACCCGAACGCCCGCAACATCGCCGCCGAAAACGCACTCTGCGAGCTGTACCCCACCTGCGCCGCAATCTCCCCCATCGGCAGCAAGGTCTGCACCACCAGGCGCCGCGCCTTGAGCAAGCGCCGCTGGCGAATGTAGTCCATCGGCGTCATCCCGCATTCCGCCGTAAAGCGTGCATGCAGGCGGGCACTGGACAACCCGGCGATGCGCGCCAGGTCAGCCACTTGCAGCGGGTAGGCGGCATGCCGCTCGATATGCGCATCGAAGGCGGCATAGGGCAGGCGCTGGCTGGCTGCGACGCTGGCTGCCACCGTGGGGTTGAGGCTGGCCAGCAGCAGCGCTGCCCCTTGCCGGGCAATCAGCGGGTCGTGCATGGGGCTGGTCGCCAGCCAGTCCACCAATTGCTGCTGACGCTCGTCCAGGCCCAGTGCGGCGGGGCGGTCGAGCAGGCGGCGGCTGGCATCGGCATGTTCGCCCAGTTGCTCGCGCAACCAGTGGTCCCCTGGTACATCCAGCACCAGGCAATCGCTGCCGCCATCGCTGGCGCAGGTGTGATGGGCGCCCGCCGGTACCACGATCAGCCCCTGTCGATCGATCCCGGCGCCATGCCCCTGCACCTCGAACTCCAGGCGACCGCGCAGGCCGAACACCAGTTGCGGGTGTTCGTGGCTATGGGCGATCAGGCTGTCGCGGTAATGGCGCAGCGAGAGGATCGGGCCGGCGGTCATGGGGAGAGTCGTCCTCGCAGGGCAGAACCGCATTGTGCCTCATTCCCTGCAGTCCATCACTCGTAACGGTTTTGCCACCGCGCTGTCATCCGCGGCTGCCAGTCTCCAGCAAACTGCGCCGGAGCCTGCCCATGACCCATGCCGAACTGTCACGTGCCTCGCGCAAGCAACGCGTGCGTACCCTGTGGATTTCCGATGTGCATCTGGGCACCCGCGATTGCCAGGCCGAACACCTGTCGCGGTTCCTGAAAGGCTACCAGGCCGACCGCATCTACCTGGTGGGCGATATCATCGATGGCTGGAAGCTGCGCGGCGGAATCTACTGGCCTCAAGCCCACACCAACGTGATCCGCCGCCTGCTGACCATGAGCAAGCGCGGCACCGAGGTGATCTATGTCACCGGCAACCATGACGAATTCCTGCGCCGATACTCCAAACTGGTCCTCGGCAACATCCAGCTGGTGGACGAGGCCGAGCACCTGACCGCCGATGGCCGCCGCCTGCTGGTGATCCATGGCGACCAGTTCGACGTGATTACCCGTTACCACCGCTGGCTGGCGTTCCTCGGTGACCGTGCCTACGAGTTCACCCTGGTGCTCAACCGCTGGCTCAACCACTGGCGTGCCCGCTATGGATACGGCTATTGGTCACTGTCGGCGTACCTGAAGCACAAGGTCAAAGGCGCGGTGAACTTCATCAGCGACTTCGAGGATGCCATTGCCCACGAGTGTACCCGCCGCGGTTTTCATGGGGTGGTGTGTGGGCATATCCACCATGCCGAGATTCGCCAGGTAGGGGAGGTGGAGTACCTCAATTGCGGGGATTGGGTGGAGTCGTGCACGGCGCTGATCGAGCATTGGGATGGCACGATCGAGCTTTATCGGCTGGCGGAGGCGCAGGCGCGTGAAGCGCAGGCCGCGGCGGCGATGCGCGAACCGGCGTAGGGTTTGAGAGCCCTGAGGGCTGCGTTGCAGCCCTTTCGCGACACAAGGCCGCTCCTACAACGACCGCGTGAACCCGGAATTTACGCGGACCTTGTAGGAGCGGCCTTGCGTCGCGATGGGCCGCAAAGCGGCCCCAAAAAATCTACAGGCTGATCTTGCCCAACAGGATATCCCTGAACATCACGAAATCCCCGAACAGGCTATATAGCGGATGGGTAAAGGTCGCAGGCCGGTTCTTTTCGAAAAAGAAATGCCCGACCCAGGCAAAGCCATAGCCGAACACAGGCAAGGCCAGCAGCAGCAACCATTTGCCACTGCCGATGGTGTAGGCCAGCAGGGCAATCACCAGGCTGGTGCCGACGAAGTGCAGGCGGCGGCAGGTGGGGTTGCTGTGCTCGCCAAGGTAGTAAGGGTAGAACTCGGCAAAACTGCGAAAATGCGCTGTGCGGTTCATGGCAGTGCTCCGGGATTAATACTTCTGGACAAGATGCACGGCGTGGAGCCTGAATCGAGTCTAGAGTGACTGGCGAGGCCTATCAGTGACAATAGGCGCCAATTGAATATCCTTGGGGTTCACCGCAGGAGCGGTCAGCATAAAATGCCTGTCATGAGCGAAAGAACCACGTCAGCCAGCTGGGCATCAGGGATCGTGAAGGCACTCGAACTGGAAGGGCTGGACTGCCGGGCCATGTTCAAGCAGCTTGGGCTGGATTTCGCTGCTCTCGACGACCCCGATGCGCGCTTCCCCCAGGACTCCATGACCCGGCTGTGGCAACTGGCGGTGGAACTGTCGGGCAACGAGGCCATAGGCCTGAACATGGCACGGGTGGTGCGCCCGGCGTCGTTCCATGTGGTGGGCTATGCGTTGATGTCCAGCCGCACCCTGGCCGAAGGCTTCGAGCGCCTGGTGCGTTACCAGCGCATCATCGCCGAGAGCTCCGACCTCAGCTTCGTCCTGGGCCCCGAGGGCTATTCGCTGATCCTGACCGTACACGGCGACCATCTGCCACCGACCCGGCACAGTGCCGAGGCATCGCTGGCCTGCGCGCTGGCGCTGTGCAGCTGGCTCAGCGGCCGGCCGGTGCAACCGCGCCGGGTGCTGGTGCAGGGGCCGCAGCCAAAGGACATCGAACCGTACAAGGTGGCGTTCCATGCACCGCTGGTGTTCGGTGCACCGCACGATGCGCTGGTGTTCGAGCGCGCCGACATGGAGGCGCCACTGCCTACCGCCAACGAAGCCATGGCCATCCTGCATGACCGCTTTGCCGGCGAATACCTGGCGCGCTTCTCGGAAAGCCGGGTCACCCACCGCGTGCGCCAGGTACTGTGCCGCATCCTGCCGCAGGGCGAACCCAAGCGCGAAACCCTGGCCCAGGCCCTGCATCTGTCACAGCGCACCTTGCAGAGGCGGTTGCAGGAAGAGGGCACCAGCTTCCAGACCCTGCTCGACGATACCCGCCGTGAACTGGCCGAACAGTACCTGGCGCAGCCAGGCATGACCCTGCTGGAAACCGCCTACCTGCTGGGTTTTGCCGACCCCAGCAATTTCTATCGGGCGTTCCGCCGCTGGTTCCATGTCACGCCTGGTGAATACCGCGCCCGCCTGTGTGCGGAGCCCGAGGTGGTCAGTGACGCCAGAACGCCGGCATGCACAACACTAGCACGGTGATGATTTCCAATCGGCCGAGCAGCATGCCGCTGGCGAGAATCCACTTCGCAGCGTCCGGCAGTGTGGCGTAGTTGCCCGACGGGCCGATCACTTCACCCAGGCCCGGGCCCACGCCCGAGACCGTGCCGGCAGCGCCGGTCAGGGCGGTCATCCAGTCCACGCCAAGCAACGACAGCAGCAGCGCCATGACGCAGATGGTGATGGCGAAGAAGAACGAGAAGGTCAGGATCGAGCGCACGATTTCTTCGTCGAGGCGGTGACCGTTGTACTTCTGCTTGATCACCGCGCGCGGGTGGATCAGCTGGTTGAGGCTGGCCTTCAGCAGGATGTAGGCGACCTGGAAGCGGAAGATCTTGATGCCACCTGCCGTCGAGCCGGAGCAGCCGCCGACGAAACCCAGGTAGAAGAACAGCATGAGCGAGAAGTTGCCCCACAGGCTGTAGTCACCCAGGGCGAAGCCGGTGGTGGTGACCACCGAAGTCACGTTCAGCGCCACGTGGCGCAGGGCGTCGAGCCAGTGCAGGTTGGTGGTGGCCCAGTACCAGGTGCCTAGCACCAGCCAGGTGACCACCAGCATGCCCAGCAAACCCTGCACCTGCTGGTCGCGGATCAGTGCCTTGCGGTTGCCGCGCAGGGTCGCCACGTAAAGGGTGAAGGGCAGGCTGCCGAGGATCATCACCACCACCGCGACCCAGTGCACGGCTGGAATATCCCACTTGGCCAACGACTGGTCGGAGGTGGAAAACCCGCCGGTGGAAATCGCCGACATGGCGTGGTTGATCGCATCGAACGGGCTCATGCCTGCCCACCAGAAGCCCAGCGCGCCGAGGATCGAGAAACCGACGTACACCCCAACGATCGACTTGGCGACCATGTGCGAGCGCGGCATGACCTTTTCCGAGCGGTCGGAGGACTCGGTCTGGAACAGGCGCATGCCACCGATGCGCAGCAGCGGCAGGATCGCGACCGCCATGCCGATGAAGCCGATGCCGCCGAGCCAGTGCAGCATCGAACGCCACATCAGGATGCCCGGTGACATGTTATCCAGCCCGCTGAGCACGGTGGCGCCGGTGGCGGTGATGCCCGACATGCTTTCGAAGAAGGCATCGGTGTAGCTGATGTGCTGGGTCAGCAGGAACGGCAGGGCGGCAAACACGCATACCACCAGCCAGCTGCTGACGGTCAGCAGGTACATGTCGCGCGGGCGCAGGTGCACATGCTCGGGGCGGCCCTGGAGCACCAGGGCCAGGCCGGCTATGAAGGTGATCAGGCTCGACCAGAGGAACGAAGGCATGTCACGGGTGCGTTCGAAGATCACCAGGGTCACCATGGGGACGGCCATGCTGACGGCGAGGGTAATCAGGAAGATGCCGATGATGAAACCAATGATCCTTAAGGTCGGCAACGCCATGTGATCTGCTCTGACTCGAAACGGAAGGGCGCCATTCTACCTATGGGTCTGGTGATGTAAACGCTAGAATGGCGGCACATTTACCTGCCAGGAGGGTAGCCGATGGAGGCTCTCGACGCATTGCTCAACCGTGTTTCCGTGCCACGCCTGACCGACCCGGCGCCCAATGCCGCCCAGCGCGAGGCGCTGTTCCAGGCCGCTCTGCGCGCCCCGGACCACGGCCAGCTGCGGCCTTGGCGCTTCCTCACCATCGAAGGCCAGGGCCGCGAGAAGCTGGGTGAATTGTTCGCCGAAGCGCTGCAGCACAAGGGGGACGCCAGCCAGGCTGCCCTGGACAAGGCCCGCGCCATGCCCCTGCGGGCGCCGTTGCTGATCGTGGTGATTGCCAAGTTGCAGGACCACTTCAAAGTGCCCAAGTCCGAGCAGCGGCTGGCGGCGGGCTGCGCGGCACACGGCATCCTGATCGCGGCGCATGCCCAAGGTATCGGTGCAGTGTGGCGCACCGGGGACATGGCTTTCGATGCCCATGTGCACAAGGGCCTGGGGCTGGCCGCGAACGAGGAGCTGATCGGGTATCTGTATGTGGGTACGCCGCTGACCGAGCCGCGTACGGCGCCTATTCTGGAAACCGCTGGTTTTGTCAGTGCCTGGGGCGAGTAACGCAGCCTTGGGCTGCTTGCAGTATCAAAGCATCCGGCCCTTTCGCGGGTAAACCCGCTCCCACAGGTGTGGCGCAAATTTCAGGCCTTGTACAGTACTTGTGGAAAGGGCGGGTGCCTTTACAGCGCTTCAGCCGCCCGCTGCTTCCACAGGTGTGGCGCAAATTTCAGGCCTTGCGCAAGTACCTGTGGGAGCGGGTTTACCCGCGAAGAGGCCGGGGGCATTTACATCACATCAACTGCCTGTCGCTTCAGTCACAGGCAACTCCAGTCGAGCCACAAAGCCCCCCTGCGGATGGTTCTCCAGCACCAGGCTGCCACCATGGCGCTCCGCCGCCTTGCGTGCAATCGCCAGCCCCAGCCCATGCCCCGGCGCTTCCTGCCCTGGCGCACGGAAGAACGGTTCCCCCAGCTGCGCCAAGTGTTCCGCCGCCGCCCCCGGCCCATGGTCACGCACGCTGATCACGATACGGTCCTGTTCGCGCACGGCGCTGATTTCAATCGGCTGCCCCTGCGGGTTGAAGCGCAGGGCGTTACGCAGCAGGTTGTCGACGGCACGCTCGATCAGGGTTGGCCAACCTTGCAAGGTCAACCCCGGCTGAGCCTCCAGGCGCACGTCCTGCTCTGGTGCGCTGAGCTGGGCGTCCTTGCGCACGCTGCCGAGCAGGGCGTTGAGGTCGACCGGCTCGGCATGGGCCTGTTCGGCATCGACCCGCGCCAGGGCGAGAATTTCGCTGATCAGGTCTTCCAGGCGGTCGCATTCGCGGGTCAGGCGTGGCCACAACGCCTCACGCTGCTCGGGCTCGGCGCGCTCGGCCAGGGCCAGGGCGATACGCAGCCTGGCCAGCGGTGAGCGCAGTTCATGGGACACATCGCGCAGCAACTGGCGCTGGCTGCCGATGGTGCTTTGCAGGCGCGCGCCCATCTTGTTGAAGTCCTTGGCCAACACGCCGAACTCGTCACGCCGCGCCGCCAGCTGCGCCAGGCTGTTCTGCTGGTAAGTGGTCTGGCCCAGGTCATGCACGGCGCTGCGCAGGCGACTGAGCG
This sequence comes from Pseudomonas sp. B10(2017), assembly GCF_002113295.1. Taxonomy (NCBI): domain Bacteria; kingdom Pseudomonadati; phylum Pseudomonadota; class Gammaproteobacteria; order Pseudomonadales; family Pseudomonadaceae; genus Pseudomonas; species Pseudomonas sp. B10(2017). The sequence goes on along the minus strand of NZ_NEJU01000031.1, from coordinate 18,628 downwards.
GGCGGGTGATGGACAGGGTGACCAGCAGGCTGAACAGTGTCAGCACCACCAGGGCAATGCCCAGCGCACTGAGCGGCCACAACAGGCTTTCGCGGTGCCAGGCATCCAGCGCCGGGTGAGGGATGCGGTAGATCAGCAGGTACGTTTCGCCGGTGTCGGGGCTGGTGTATTCCTCGGTCAACCGGCGCCACGGCAGGCGCCGCTGGTCATTGTGCTGGCGTGCCTCGAAGGCCGCCGCACGGCGCGGGAAGGTGCCGGGCACCACGGCTTCGCCACTGTCGTCGAGCACCTGCACGTCAATCTTGTAGCGGTCCTTGCGCCGTTCCAGGAAGTGCTGTGCCGAAGCCAAGCCTTCCTGCTCGTAGTGCTTGGCCCACTTGCTGGCCAGGGTATTCAGGCCCGGGTGGCGGCTGAGGATCCAGGCGTCCTGGTTGAGCATATGGCCGAGCAGGATCGACAGGCCCGCAACCAGGGTGATGGCCAGCCAGAAACTGGCCAGGATGCGCCAGAACAGTGAACGCAAGTGCACCTCCTGCAAACAAGAAAAGCCCGGCTCGCTCTGAGGCGGGCCGGGCATCGGGCGGACAGCTTACTGGGCCTTGTTGCCTTTTTCAGCTTTCCAGGCCTGGAACTCCTGCCACTCGGCTTTCTGTGCGGCGCGTTCCTTCTGCAGTTCGTCGAACTTCTTCTGCTGCTCAGGCTTGAGCAGGGCACGGACCGCGCTGTCAGTCTTGTCGCGGTTGGCCTGCAGTTCGTCCTTCATCGCCTTCTGGTCAGCGGCCGGCAGTTTGGACAGGTAGCGCTCGGTAATGTCGCGGCGCTGTTTCATCTGTTCGCCCATCAGCTTGCCGATCTGCTGGCGCTGGTCACGGCTCAGGTCCAGCTGGTGGAAAGGCGCATCACCGCGATGATGTGGGCCGTCGTGGCGCGGGCCGCCTTCAGGCATGGCCATGGCCACGGTCGGCAGGGCGGCGGCGAACATCAGGGCGATAAGGGTCTTGCGCATGGTGTCTCTCCTTTCATGGGCCGGTGGTTACCGGATGAGCACAGTCTAGGGAGATCACCGTCAAGCGCGGTCAGTGGATGGTAAAGGCTCGGTAAAGATGTTCAGAGGCAGTAGTAATAGCCACGGCTGCGCAGGGCGACGATGCGCGGCCGGCCATCGGCGTGGGGGCCGATCTTCTTGCGCAGGTTGCTGACGTGCATGTCCAGGCTGCGGTCGTACAGGGTCAGCTTGCGGCCCAGGCCGATCTGCGCCAGTTCCTGCTTGTCCAGCGGCTCGCCGGGTTGGCGCAGCAGCGCTTCGAGAATGCGGCTTTCGGACAGGGTCAGGGTCATTTCGCGGCCATCGATACTGGCCACGCCACGGGCAGGGCTGTAGACCAGGTCGCCCAGTTCCACCTGGCTGGTGGTGGCGGTGGGGTGGCTGCGGCGCAGCACGGCACGCAGGCGAGCGGTGAGTTCACGCGGGTCGCAGGGTTTGGCCAGGTAGTCGTCAGCGCCTAGTTCCAGGCCGAGGATGCGGTCCAGCGGCTCGCCGCGGGCCGAGAGCATCAGCACCGGCAGTTCGGCATGCTCGCTGCGCAACTGCTTGAGCAGTTCCAGGCCACTGCCGTCGGGCAGCATCACGTCCAGCACCACGGCCGCCGGGGCATGCGTGGCCAAGGCATGGCGTGCGCTCTGGCCATCGTGGCAGGCGCGCACGGTAAACCCTTCCTGGGTCAGCCAGCTGCCGAGCAGCTCGCACAGCTCCTGGTCATCATCTATCAGTAACAGCTCGCTCATGACTCACTCAATTCAACCATTGACGGCGGCTATTCGGCCCGCCAGTGGCAAAGATACCGCAGACTGATGGCAACAGTATAACTGCCGGTACCGCGCGGCCTTCTTCGCGGGTTTAGCCGCGAAGAAGGCCGCGCGGTCTCAGGTCAAGGCAGCACTTGCTTGAACGGCTTGACCACTACCTTGTCGTACACGCCCGCGGCAATGTAAGGGTCGGCATCGGCCCAGGCCTGCGCCGCGGCCAGGGAGTCGAACTCGGCAACGATCAGGCTACCGCTGAAACCCGCTTCGCCCGGGTCGTTGCTGTCGATGGCCGGGTGCGGGCCGGCCAGTACCACGCGGCCCTCCGCCTCCAGCTGCTGCAGGCGTTCGATGTGCGCCGGGCGGGCGGCCAGGCGTTTTTCCAGGGAGTTTGCGACGTCGCTGGCGATGATGGCGTAGAGCATGTCAATCCTTGGGTTTGGAGGTAGAAGGGTCGTCGTGCAGGTGGCGCGACAGGTACACGCCCTGCGCCACGAGGAACATCACGGTCATGCCCAGGCTGCCGAATACCTTGAAGTCGACCCAGAAGTCCTGGAAGGTGAAGGCAACGAACAGGTTGGCCGCGCCGCAGAACAGGAAGAAGCCGATCCAGGCCAGGTTCAGGCGGGTCCAGATGGCATCGGGCAGGCTCAGGGCGTGGCCCATGATGCGCTTGATCAGCACCCGGTCGCCGATGAAGTGGCTGCCTGCGAAGCCCAGTGCGAACAGCCAGTTCACCACCGGCGCCTTCCATTTCAGGAAGGTTTCGCTGTGGAAGGTCAGGGTCAGGCCGCCGAACACCAGGCAGGCCACCAGAGTCAGCCACTGGCCCTTTTCCAGCTTGCGCTGGCGCAGGAACAGCGCGCCGTAGACTACCAGCGAGCTGATGATCAGCATGGCCGTTGCACTGTAGATGCCGCCGAATTCGAAGCTGTGGCCGGCGACTTCCATGGGACGCGGGTCGAGCTTGTAGACGATGAAGAACAGCAGCAGCGGGATGAAATCGATGAATTGTTTCACAATGGCAGCCAGAATCGGGATGTGACGGCATAATAACAAACATCGATTCCAGCGAAAGCGCTCCTCCATGAATGTTGATCTGCACTGTCACAGCACGGCCTCCGACGGCGCCCTGTCGCCCTCGACACTGGTCGCCCGGGCCCATGAGCACGGGGTGCAAACGCTGGCACTGACCGACCATGACACCATCGAAGGCCTGCCCGAGGCGCGCCAGGCGTGCCGCGACAGGGGCATGCACTGGGTCAGCGGGGTTGAGCTGTCGTGCACCTGGGGTGGCGCGACCATCCATGTGCTGGGCTATGACTTCCCGCTCGACGCGCCACCCCTGCTGGCGGCGATCGAAGCGCTGCACCATGGCCGCTGGCTGCGCGCCGAAGAAATCGACAAACGGCTGGCGGCCAAGGGCATGCCTGGTACCCTCGACGGCGCCCGCGCCGTGCAGCACGAACTGGGCGATAGCGGCAACGCCCCGGCGCGGCCGCATTTTGCGGAGTACCTGGTGCGTGCCGGGCACGTCAAGGACCGCGGCGAGGCGTTTCGCAAATGGCTGGGGGCCGGCAAGCTGGGGGACGTCAAACAGCACTGGCCGACCCTTGACGAAACCGTTGCCACCCTGCGGCAGTCCAACGCTTGGGTGAGCCTGGCGCATCCCATGCACTACGATCTGACCCGCAGCAAGCGCAGAAGGCTGATTGCCGACTATATTCAGGCAGGCGGGCAGGCGCTTGAAGTGGTCAACGGGATGATGCCTGCCGAGCAGGTGGGCACCATGTCCATCCTCACCCGTGAGTTCGGCCTGCTGGCAAGCGCCGGCAGTGACTTCCACGGCCCCGGCACCTGGGGCGAGATCGGTGCCTACCGGCCTTTGCCCGAGGACCTGCCACCTCTGTGGCGCCGATTCAGTCATGAACAGCCTTTGGCGGTATGAACAGGATGACTACGTGAGCCAATTTTTCCAGATTCATGCGGAGAATCCGCAGGCGCGCCTGATCAAACAGGCCGTCGAGATCATCCGCAAGGGCGGCGTGGTGGTGTATCCGACCGACTCGGCCTATGCCCTGGGGTGCCAGATCGGCAACAAGGCAGCGATCGAGCGGGTGCGGCGCCTGCGCGGCCTGGACAAGACCCACAACTTCACCCTTATGTGCTGCGACATGTCGCAGCTGGGGTTGTACGCCAAGGTCGACACCGGCACCTTCCGCCTGCTCAAGGCCCATGTGCCCGGGCCTTACACCTTCATCCTCAATGGCACCCGCGAGGTGCCGCGCCTGCTGCTGCACGAAAAGCGCCGCACCATCGGCTTGCGCGTGCCGGACCATGCCATCACCCTGGCCCTGCTGGCCGAACTGGGCGAGCCGCTGATGAGCGTGAGCCTGATCCTGCCGGGTGACGACGAGCCGATGACCGACCCTTACGAGATCCGCGAGCGCCTGGAGCATCATGTGGACCTGGTAATCGACGGCGGTTTCGGTGACCTCAAGGCATCGACCATCATCGACCTGTCCGGCGATGAGCCGGAGCTGGTCCGTGAAGGCTGCGGCGACCCCACGCCGTTCCTGGTCAACGCGTGAGTCAGACGGAAGCACCTGAGGCGCCGGCCGAGCAGGCCGAGGTACCTCGACAGCTGCAGTTGGCCCTGGTCTATGGCGAGGCCCTGACCGAGCTGCCCCTGGACCTGTACATCCCGCCGGACGCCCTGGAAGTCATCCTCGAAGCCTTTGAAGGCCCGCTGGACCTGTTGCTGTACCTGATCCGCAAGCAGAACATCGACATCCTCGACATCCCGGTGGCGGAAATCACTCGCCAGTACATGGGCTACGTGGAACTGATGAAGAGCGTGCGCCTGGAACTGGCCGCTGAATACCTGGTGATGGCTGCCATGCTCGCCGAGATCAAGTCGCGCATGTTGCTGCCGCGCTCGGCCGACGTCGAAGAGGAGGAGGGTGACCCGCGCGCCGAACTGATCCGTCGGCTGCAGGAGTACGAGCGCTTCAAGGCCGCCGCCGAAGGTATTGATGAATTGCCACGGGTTGGCCGCGAGGTAGTGGTGCCGCGCCTGGAGGCACCGCAGGCCAAGGTGCGCAAGCTGTTGCCCCAGGTCAGCCTGGAAGAGCTGCTGGTGTCGATGGCCGAAGTGATGCGCCGCAACGACCTGTTCGAAAGCCATCAGATCACCCGCGAGACGTTGTCCACCCGCGAGCGCATGAGCCAGGTGCTGGAGCGCCTGAAGGGCGGCGGTTTCGTGCCGTTCGTCGACCTCTTTGCTGCCGAGGAGGGCAAGCTGGGCGTGGTGGTGACCTTCATGGCGATTCTGGAGTTGGTGAAGGAATCGCTGATCGAACTGGTGCAGAATGAACCCTTCGCCGCCATCCACGTGCGGCTACGCCCGGCGCTTGTTGAAGAACCTGATGAACCTGAATGAACCCCGCGACCTGGCGTCGCTGATCGAAGCCTTCCTGCTGGCCTCGGGCAAGCCACAATCCCTGGAGCGCCTGTACGAGCTGTTCGAGGAAGCCGAACGACCGGAACCCAAGGCCTTCAGGCACGCTCTGGAGCTGCTGGGCGAGTCGTGCAATGGCCGCGCCTTCGAACTCAAGGAGGTGGCCAGCGGTTACCGCCTGCAGATTCGCGAAGACTTTGCGCCGTGGGTCGGGCGCCTGTGGGAAGAACGCCCGCAGCGCTACTCGCGCGCGCTGCTGGAAACCTTGGCCTTGATCGCCTACCGCCAGCCCATTACCCGTGGCGAAATCGAGGATGTGCGTGGCGTGGCGGTGAACAGCAATATCATCAAGACCTTGATGGAGCGCGAGTGGATCCGCGTGGTCGGCTACCGCGAAGTGCCCGGGCGGCCGGCGATGTTCGCTACTACCAAGGCGTTTCTCGACCATTTCAACCTCAAGAGCCTGGACGAGCTGCCAGCCTTGGCCGAGCTGCGGGAGATGGAGCCCGAGCCGCTGCTCGACCCGGACGATGCGCCTGTGCCAGCGCACCTGCAGGCTTTGGCTGATGCCAGCCTTGCGGAAGAGGAGGAGGTTGCCGAGCCGAAGGAGGAGACCAGCTTCCGAAGCCTGCTGGTGGAGCTCGATGCGATGGAAGAAGGGCTGAAGACCGATTTCGATGATTTGCGCGAGGAAGAGACTGAGGCCTCGGTGGAGGAGGAGGGCAAGTTGCAGCCCTGATCTGCAGTTGCCTGTACCGGCCTCTTCGCGGGTGAACCCGCTCCCACAGGGATACCACAGCTTCTGAATGTGGTGCTGTACCTGTGGGAGCGGGTTTACCCGCGAAAGGGCCGGCATTGCCAATACACCACCATTAGGCAGAAACCCCTCGCAAAGCCAACAAAACCCTCTACCCTCCAGTGCGTTCCCCCGCCGAACCGCGTATGATGCGCGGCCTTTTGGCGCGTTCGTCGCCAGAACCCATATTTCATTCCTACACCGGGAGGTGCCCAGATGAGTGAGCAAGACCTGCAAGATACCGAAATCACCCCTCCATCCGGCGAAAAGCTGCAGAAAGTGCTGGCGCGCATTGGCGTTGGCTCGCGCCGTGACGTCGAGGCCTGGATCAGCCAGGGCCGCATCAAGGTCAACGGCGTCGAGGCCACCCTCGGCCAGCGCGTCGACCTGCACGACGCCATTGCCGTGGATGGCAAGCTGATCAAGCGCGAAGAGGCCGCCGAGGCCACCCGCCGGGTGATCATGTACAACAAGCCCGATGGCGAAATCTGCACCCGTGACGACCCGGAAGGTCGCCCGACCGTGTTCGACCGCCTGCCACGGCCGAAAGAAGGCCGCTGGATCAACATCGGCCGCCTTGACATCAACACCACCGGCCTGCTGCTGTTCACCACCGACGGTGAACTGGCCAACCGCCTGATGCACCCGTCCTACGAGATGGACCGTGAGTACGCGGTACGTGTGCGTGGTGAGGTCGATGACGAGATGATCGAGCGCCTGAAGGCCGGCGTTATGCTGGAAGACGGCCCGGCCAAGTTCACCGACATCCAGAAGGCACCCGGTGGCGAAGGCTTCAACCACTGGTACCACTGCGTGGTGATGGAAGGCCGCAACCGTGAAGTGCGTCGCCTGTGGGAGTCCCAGGGCATGGTGGTCAGCCGCCTGAAGCGCGTGCGTTTCGGCCCGGTGTTCCTCAACTCCGACCTGCCGATGGGCCGCTGGCGTGAAATGACCCAGGGCGAAATCGACATCCTTGCTGCTGAAGTGGGCCTGCAGCCGGTGGCTCTGCCAGCCATGAAGCTCAAGGCCAAGGACAAGATGGAGCGCCTGCAGCGCAAGTCGACCCGCCCGCTGGGCCGTGGCGAGCGCGTGCGCAACCTGCGCCCGGCTCACGAAGGTGCTGTTGCTGGCGAACGCCCGGCGCGCCAGCCGCGTGAAGAGGCCCCGCGCAAGACCGGCCGTGGCAGCACCGTGGCCGAGCGCCCGAGCGAGATGCGCAAGCGTCCGGCCAAGCCTGACGGTGACAAGCCGGCAGGGCGTGGCCGCGGCAAACCGCGTGGCTGATTGGCCTTTGCGTTGAAACAGAACCAGCCTTCGGGCTGGTTTTTTTATGCCTGTGAGAGTTTGGGGCTGCGCAGCAGCCCCAAGATATTGAACAAAAAGAATTTTCGGACGACTGGCAAGTTCCCGAACCACTCCGTAAAGAAAACTGTACGAATGTGGGCGGTTTCAGCCCGGATTTCAGATTAGGTCGAATCTTGTAAACAAACCTTGCCGCCGACACTTCGTCAAAACAGCCAGCCACGCCCCACCCACCCTTGCCCAAAGCCCCGCCCCACGGTGTTATAGCCGCCATTGCCGTGTGCAAAAGCCGGTCCACAGAGCCAGGCTGATAAAACAACAAATGGAGGCGCCATGTACGCCGATCACTCCGCCTTTCAAGGCCCACACCACAGGATCGCTGCGTTTTTTCCCGAGGAAACGATGCAACGCGTTGACGCCTGCGCGTTTGCGGGGGTATACAGTGCGCCGCGTTTTACCTGTGACTCCTTTGCGTACCGCGCACTCTTGATCACGCCTGGTTGACCCGCCCCGGCGGCACCTGAGATCAGGAAACCCAAGGTAACCACCTTGCCCATTCCGCTGCGCCACGAGCGCGGTGGGTCCGATTCCGTCACAGATAAAAACAATGCAGGTGACTTCGTTCATGAGTGGACAAAACATGCATTCAGGCGAGCTCAAGCGGGGCCTGAAGAACCGCCATATCCAGTTGATCGCCCTCGGCGGTGCGATTGGTACCGGCCTGTTCCTCGGCTCGGCAGGCGTGATGAAATCCGCTGGCCCGTCGATGATCCTTGGTTACGCCATCTGCGGCTTCATCGCCTTCATGATCATGCGCCAACTCGGCGAAATGATCGTCGAAGAGCCAGTGGCCGGCTCGTTCAGCCATTTCGCCCACACCTACTGGGGTGGTTTCGCCGGCTTCCTGTCGGGCTGGAACTGCTGGGTGCTGTACATCCTGGTGGGCATGTCGGAGCTTTCGGCGGTCGGCAAGTATGTCCACTACTGGTGGCCGGAGATCCCCACCTGGGTCACGGCGGCAGCGTTCTTCGTGCTGATCAACGCCATCAACCTGATGAACGTGAAGTTCTTCGGTGAGGCCGAATTCTGGTTTGCCATCATCAAGGTGGTGGCCATCGTCAGCATGATCGGCCTGGGTGCCTACCTGCTGACCAGCGGCAGCGGCGGCCCTGAAGCCACCGTGGCCAACCTGTGGTCTCACGGCGGCTTCTTCCCGAACGGTGTCAGCGGGCTGGTAATGGCCCTGGCCTTCATCATGTTCTCCTTCGGTGGCCTGGAAATGCTCGGTTTCACCGCCGCCGAGGCCGACAAGCCGAAGACCGTGATCCCCAAGGCGATCAACCAGGTCATCTACCGTATCCTGATCTTCTATGTCGGTGCCCTGGTGGTGCTGCTGTCGCTGACCCCATGGGACAACCTGGTCGCCAGCATCGATGCGTCTGGCGGCAGCTATGGCAGCAGCCCGTTCGTGCAGGTGTTCTCGCTGCTGGGCAGTGACGTGGCTGCGCACCTGCTGAACTTCGTGGTCCTGACTGCAGCGCTTTCGGTGTACAACAGCGGCACCTACTGCAACGCCCGCATGCTGCTGGGCATGGCCGAGCAGGGCGATGCCCCGGCGTCGCTGGCCAAGGTCGACAGCCGTGGTGTGCCGGTGCGCTCGATCCTGGTGTCGGCAGGCGTGACGCTGATCGCGGTGCTGCTCAACTACCTGATGCCGCAAAACGCGCTGGAGCTGCTGATGTCGCTGGTGGTGGCCACCCTGGTGATCAACTGGGCGATGATCAGCTACTCGCACCTGAAGTTCCGCCAGCACCTGGACCGCACTGGCCAGAAGCCGCTGTTCAAGGCGCTGTGGTACCCCTACGGCAACTACATCTGCCTGGCGTTCGTGGTGCTTATCCTGGGCATCATGCTGATGATCCCGGGTATCCAGGTTTCCGTGTATGCGATACCGGTGTGGCTGTTCGCCATGTTCGTGGTCTACATGGTCAAGCCGCGTCGCAGGGCGCAGGCCCTTGGGGCTGCTGGTAGCGTGGCCAAGTAAGGCGCTGCAGGTAGCGTACAAATAACCCGAAGTCAGGAACTGGCTTCGGGTTTTTTATTGCCTGTACCGGCCCCTTCGCGGGTAAACCCGCTCCCACAGGGACATCACCTGATCTGAAAGCAGCGCTATACCTGTGGGAGCGAGTTTACCCGCGAAGAGGCCGGCACAGGCAAAAATCAGATCTGCTCCAGCAACCAACTGCGAAACGCCCGCAGCGACGGCAACGCCTCGTTGCGCGGTGGGTAGATCAGGTAATAACTGCGCTGGCTGGCAAATGCCACCCCGGGGCTGTGCAGCTCACCCTTGGCCAGTTCTTCCTCCACCAGTATGCGCGGCACCAGGCCGATGCCGATCCCGGCCCGTACCGCCTGGATCAGGTGCGAGGTCAACTCGAAGCTCGGCCCCAGGCGCATCGCCCGGTGCGCCAGGCCATGGTGCGAGAACCACTCGCCCCAGGCATGCGGATTGTTGGCCACATTCAGCAGCACCTCTTCACTGATGCGTGCAGGGCTCCAGCCCTGGCTGTCCGCGCCAGCCTCCGGCGGCAATATCACCACCAGTTCCTCGGCATGCAGGCGATGGCAGATCAACCCCGGCAGGTCGTGGCTGGCCACGCCGATGGCGGCATCGATCTCGCTGGTGTCGAAGTTGATGGCTTCGATGCGTGAATGTATGTGCACCAGCATGCCCGGGTGAGCGCTGTAGAAGGCGTGCAGCCGTGGCAGCAGCCATTTCGAGCCGAAGGTGGGTAGTGTGGCCAGGCGCAGGGTGCCCACCCCCGACTGGTAGGCCAATGCCTGCAAGGTGGCACTGCGGATGCGCCCCAGTGCCTCGCTGAGCTCGCGCTGGTACAGGCGGCCGACATCGGTCAGCTGCACCTGGCGCCCCTCGCGGCGGAACAGGGTCAGACCCAGTTGCTGCTCCAGCGCCTGCACCTGGCGGCTGACCGCGCTCTGGGTCAGCGACAGCTCGGCGGCGGCGCGGGTGTAGCTTTCATGCCGGGCGGCAGCCTCGAAAGCCAGTAGCAGCGACATGGATGGGGTCAGATGGCGGTAATTCATTCATGAAAGTCATTGATAGCGGCAGGATTATCCGTTTGCCCCTGAAGCAAAACTACAGGAACATTGGCCTGCACGTCACCTCCGCATGCCAACACTCATGCCGGAACGACAGGAATCCCGTGAATTAGCCAATATCAAGAGGCCATCCTTCGATGATCGCCCAGCTGCCGACCGTTGCCCCGAGCGCCAACTACCCCGAATTCCTCGAAGCCCTGCGCAACAGCGGCTTCCGTGGCCAGATCAGTGCCGACTACGGTACCCGCACGGTGCTGGCCACCGACAACTCGATCTACCAGCGCTTGCCACAGGCGGCGGTGTTCCCGCTGGACGCCGACGATGTGGCGCGGGTCGCCACGCTGATGGCCGAGGAGCGCTTCCAGCAGGTCAAGCTGACCCCGCGCGGCGGTGGTACCGGCACCAACGGGCAGTCGCTGACCGACGGCATCGTCGTCGACCTGTCGCGGCACATGAACAAGATTCTCGAAATCAACGTCGAGGAGCGCTGGGTGCGGGTGCAGGCCGGTACCGTCAAGGACCAGCTCAACGCCGCGCTCAAGCCGCACGGGCTGTTCTTCGCCCCCGAGCTGTCCACCTCCAACCGTGCCACTGTCGGCGGCATGATCAACACCGATGCCAGTGGCCAGGGGAGCTGTACCTATGGCAAGACCCGCGATCACGTACTGGAGCTGCACAGTGTGCTGCTCGGTGGCGAGCGCCTGCACAGCCTGCCGATCGACGATGCCGCGCTGGAACAGGCCTGTGCCGCGCCCGGCCGGGTCGGCGAGGTGTACCGCATGGCCCGGGAGATTCAGGAAACCCAGGCCGACCTCATCGAAACCACCTTCCCCAAGCTCAACCGTTGCCTGACCGGCTACGACCTGGCGCACCTGCGCGACGAGCAGGGCCGCTTCAACCTCAACAGCGTGCTGTGCGGTGCCGAGGGCTCGCTGGGTTATGTGGTCGAAGCCAAGCTCAATGTGCTGCCGATTCCCAAGTACGCCGTGCTGGTCAACGTGCGTTACACCAGCTTCATGGATGCCCTGCGTGATGCCAACGCGCTGATGGCGCACAAGCCGCTGTCGATCGAGACCGTCGACTCCAAGGTGCTGATGCTGGCGATGAAGGACATCGTCTGGCACAGCGTCGCTGAATACTTCCCGGCCGACCCCGAGCGCCCGACCCTGGGCATCAACCTGGTGGAGTTCTGTGGTGACGAGCCGGCCGAGGTCAATGCCAAGGTGCAAGCGTTCATCCAGCACCTGCAGAACGACACCAGCGTCGAGCGCCTGGGCCACACCCTGGCCGAGGGCGCCGAGGCGGTGACCCGCGTCTACACCATGCGTAAACGTTCGGTGGGCCTGCTGGGCAACGTCGAGGGCGAAGTGCGCCCGCAACCGTTCGTGGAAGACACCGCGGTGCCGCCGGAGCAACTGGCCGACTACATCGCCGACTTCCGTGCACTGCTCGATGGCTACGGCCTGGCCTACGGCATGTTCGGCCACGTCGATGCCGGTGTGCTGCACGTGCGCCCGGCACTGGACATGAAGGACCCGGCCCAGGCCGCACTGGTCAAGCCGATTTCCGACGCAGTGGCGGCGCTGACCAAAAGCTATGGTGGCTTGCTGTGGGGCGAGCACGGCAAGGGCCTGCGTTCGGAATATGTGCCGGAGTACTTCGGCGAGCTGTACCCGGCGCTGCAGCGCCTGAAGGGTGCTTTTGATCCGCACAACCAGCTCAACCCGGGCAAGATCTGCACCCCGCCAGGCAGCGCCGAGGGCCTGACCAAGGTCGATGGTGTGACGCTGCGCGGTGACCTCGACCGTACTATCGACGAACGCGTGTGGCAGGACTTCCCTAGCGCCGTGCACTGCAACGGCAACGGCGCCTGCTACAACTACGACCCCAACGACGCCATGTGCCCGTCGTGGAAGGCCACCCGTGAACGCCAGCATTCGCCCAAGGGCCGTGCCTCGCTGATGCGCGAATGGCTGCGCCTGCAGGGCGAGGCCAACATCGACGTGCTGGCGGCGGCGCGCAACAAGGTGTCGTGGCTCAAGGGCCTGCCGGCACGTCTGCGCAACAACCGTGCGCGCAGCCAGGGCCAGGAAGACTTCTCTCATGAGGTGTACGACGCCATGGCCGGCTGCCTGGCGTGCAAGTCGTGCGCCGGGCAGTGCCCGATCAAGGTCAACGTGCCGGACTTCCGCTCGCGCTTCCTCGAGCTGTACCACGGCCGTTACCAGCGCCCGTTGCGTGACTACCTGATCGGTTCGCTGGAGTTCACCATCCCGTATCTGGCTCACGCGCCCAGGCTGTACAACGCGGTGATGGGCTCGAAGTGGGTGAGCAAGCTGCTGGCCGACAAGGTTGGCATGGTCGACAGCCCACTGATCAGCCGCTTCAACTTCCAGGCCACCCTGACTCGCTGCCGCGTCGGCGTGGCCAGCGTGCCGGCCCTGCGTGAACTGACCCCGGCCCAGCGCGAACGCAGCATCGTGCTGGTGCAAGATGCCTTTACCCGTTACTTCGAGACGCCGCTGCTGTCGGCCTTCATCGACCTGGCGCACCGCCTGGGCCACCGGGTGTTCCTGGCACCGTACAGTGCCAACGGCAAGCCACTGCACGTTCAGGGCTTCCTCGGTGCGTTCGCCAAGGCGGCGATCCGCAATGCCACCCAGCTCAAGGCCCTGGCCGAGTGCGGCGTGCCGCTGGTGGGCCTGGACCCGGCGATGACCCTGGTGTATCGCCAGGAGTACCAGAAAGTGCCGGGCCTGGATGGCTGCCCGCAGGTGCTGTTGCCGCAGGAGTGGTTGATGGATGTGCTGCCGGAGCAGGCACCGACCGCACCGGGCAATTTCCGCCTGATGGCGCACTGCACCGAAAAGACCAACGTGCCGGCCAGCACCAGGCAGTGGGAGCAGGTGTTCGCCCGCCTTGGCCTGAAGCTGGTGACCGAGGCGACTGGCTGCTGCGGCATGTCCGGTACCTACGGGCACGAGGCGCGCAACCAGAACACCTCGCGGACCATCTTCGAGCAGTCGTGGGCGACCAAGCTGGACAAGGAAGGCGAGCCGTTGGCGACAGGTTACTCGTGCCGCAGCCAGGTCAAGCGCATGACCAAGAGGCAGATGCGTCACCCGCTGGAAGTGGTGCTGCAGTACGCCAAGCGCTGACTATCAGGGTCTCGGGGCTGCCTTGCAGCCCCCTGGTTTACGCCGTCCCTGTAGGAGCAGCCTTGCGCTGCGAAGAGGCCGGTAGAGCCAATAGGTTTTCTTCGGCGGTAATGGCCTCTTCGCAGCACAAGGCTGCTCCTACAAGTCCCGTGCATGCCTTGAAGATGATGCCTGCCGATACAGATACAGGCTCAACACCAGCCCGCAAGCCGCCGCCGCTGCCGCAAACAGAAACATCGAAGCAAACCCGAACCCCGCCGCCACCGCGCCAACCAGCGGCCCGGTCACCCCCAACGACAAATCGATGAATAGCGAATAAGCCCCCACCGCCGCCCCGCGGTTGGCCGCCGACACTTGGTTCACCGCCTCCACCCCCAGTGCCGGGAACACCAGCGAGAAGCCGAACCCGCTCAGCGCGGCCCCTGCCAACGCCAGTTCGGCGCTGGGCGCCAGCCACAGCATCAGCAGCCCAAGCGTTTCCACCGACAGGCAGGCAATCGCCACCCGGAACCCGCCAAGCCGGTTGATCAGGTTGCCGAACAGCAGCCGAGCGCTGATGAAGCTGGCGCCGAACAGGCTCAGGGTCAGTGCCGCATTGGCCCAGCCGCGGCTGGCGTAATACAAGGTGATGAAGGTGGCGATGGTGCCAAAGCCGATCGAGCCCAGGGCAAGCCCCGAGCCGTGCGGGAACACCTTGCCCAGCACCCGCAGGAACGGCAGGCGCACGCCACTGACGATCGGCGCGGCCTGTTTGGGCCAGGCCAGCAGCAACCCGAGCGCACATAGCAGGATGATGCTCGCGCCCATGCTCCACAGCCCCAGGTTCCTGACCATCAGCACACCCAGCGGAGCGCCGATGGCCAGCGCGCCATAGCTGGCGATGCCGTTCCAGGAAATGACCTTGGCCGTGTTTTCGGCACCTACACGGCCAATGCCCCAGCCAATGGCGCCAGAGCCCACCAGGCTTTCGGCGCTGCCGAGCACCAGGCGGCCGACCAGCAGGCAGGCCAGGCTCAGCCAGGGCAGGTGGGTGAGGAAGGCGCAGGCCAGCATGAACACCCCGCTGAGCCCGCAGCCGGCCAGGCCATACATGACCGCCTTCTTGCTACCGTGATTGTCGATGATGCGGCTGGCGGTGGGGCGGCTGAGCAGGGTGGCCAGGTACTGCACGCTGATCACCAGCCCCGCTACCACGGCACTGAAGCCCAGATCGTTGTGCACATGGCCGGGCAATACGGCCAGCGGGATGCCGATGTTCAGGTAGCCGATGAAGGTGAAGAGGACGATGGAGACGACTTGCAGGGTGACCGCAAGGGGGTGCGGTGAGTGGGGCATGAGGGCCTACGTGGGTTCTGGACGGTGTGAAAACGTGATGACGGGGGTAGCCCGCAGGTCAGCCGTTTTCACACAGTCGGGGGATGCGCGGTTATTCCTGGTCAGCGCTGGATTGATCGTCACCATCCTGCTCGACGGCAGCTGCCGGTTCGGCGTGAACGGTCACGGTTGGCTCTTCTGGGTTCAGGCTTGGGAAGGGAAGATTCGGGATTTCATGCATCTCGTCGTTCCTCGCAAGTGTGAGTGAAAAGTCTGCGCCAGGCGCGTTTGAAGCTTTGCAAAGCTGGGGCAGGATACACAAGTCTGGATGACAGTTTGGATTTTTTAGCGGTCGCTTGTCGGTTTTGCGGGCGAACAGCGGACATGTTTTCCATGAAGAATGGGGCCATCGGGCCCCATTCTTTCAGTGCTTACTTGCGGCCTTCAGCCGTCTCCGCCACCTTGTCGGTGCGTGCGCACATGATGAAGTCATTGCGGTGCAGGCCTTTGATCGAGTGGCTCCACCAGGTCACGGTGACCTTGCCCCACTCGGTCAGCAGGCCCGGATGGTGGCCTTCGGCTTCGGCGATCTCGCCCACGGCATTGGTGAACGCCAGGGCGTGCTTGAAGTTCTTGAACAGGAACACGCGCTCCAGCTCCATGTGGCCGTCACGTACTTCGATGTTCCAGTCCGGGATTTCGCGAATCAGCTCTGCCAGCTCGTCGTCGGTGACCTTCGGTGCGTCGGCGCGGCAGGCTTCGCAATGGGCTTGGTTCAAGGCATTCATGTGGTGTTTTCCGGTTCGAGTTGTTATCGGCAAGGTCGCTCAGGCAGCGACCTTGGGTGGAAACTTCGGTGCGTGCAGGCCCAGCTGCATGGCTTTGTGAACCATGCCCATGATGTCTTCGTGGGCCAGGTCGAACAGGCGCTTCATGTTCGGCAGTACGAAATACAACGGCTGCAGTATGTCGATACGGTACGGTGTGCGCATGGCTTCGATCGGGTCGAAGGCCTGGTGCTCGGGTTCGCCAGACAGACTGTAGACGGTCTCCTTTGGTGACGAGAGGATGCCGCCGCCATAGATCTTGCGGCCCTGCGCGGTTTCCATCAGGCCGAACTCGATGGTCATCCAGTACAGGCGCGCCAGGTACACGCGTTGTTCCTTGGTCGCGGCCAGGCCGAGCTTGCCGTAGGTATGGGTGAATTCGGCGAACCAGGGGTTGGTCAGCAGCGGGCAGTGGCCGAAGATCTCGTGGAAGATATCGGGCTCTTGCAGGTAGTCGAGCTCTTCCGGGGTACGGATGAAGGTGGCCACCGGGAAGCGCTTGCTCGCCAGCAGTTCGAAGAAGGTCTGGAAGGGGATCAGCGCCGGGACTCGGGCAACCTGCCAACCGGTGGTGGCGCCCAGCACCTTGTTGATCTCGCCCAGTTGCGGAATACGGTCATGAGGCAGCTTGAGCTGGTCGATGCCGTCCAGGTATTCCTGGCACGCGCGGCCTTCGATCACTTTCAGCTGACGGGTGATCAGGGTGTTCCATACCGCATGCTCTTGCTGCGGGTAATCGATAAAACCATGCGCATCGGGCTCGCGTGCCACGTATTGCGTCTGTTTCATGTGGCTCTCCTGGTGAGGGCTTTTCTTGTTATGTGCAGGACATGCCTTAGAAATATCCCTTCACCGGCCGCTTTGCACGAGGTGGACCAGTGGGTTGGGCTGGCTTTGGGCGATGTTTTCGTAACGATAATTTTACAAAAAGGCGCAAGTGTCGGAAAATCCGAGGCATCTGGCCGAAGCTTCGGCTGGTTTTGTCAGCTTATCTTTACGACTTTTCCGCGCGGTGTTGAAAAACATTGGCGCTTCGAGAGCCCTCATGCGTATCAAAGTGCATTGCCAGAACCGTATTGGCATCCTGCGCGACATCCTCAACCTGCTGGTGGAGTACGGCATCAACGTGCTGCGCGGCGAGGTGGGTGGAGACCATGGCAACGCCATCTACCTGCATTGTCCGAACCTGATCAATTTGCAGTTCCAGGCGCTGCGGCCGAAGTTCGAGGCGATTGCCGGGGTATTCGGTGTCAAGCGCGTGGGGCTGATGCCCAGCGAGCGCCGGCACATGGAGCTGAATGCGCTGCTGGGGGCGCTGGACTTCCCGGTGCTGTCGATCGACATGGGCGGCAGCATCGTTGCCGCCAACCGTGCTGCTGCGCAGCTGCTGGGGGTGCGTGTGGACGAAGTGCCGGGCATGCCGCTGGCGCGCTATGTGGAGGACTTCGACCTGCCAGAGCTGGTGCGCGCCAACAAGTCGCGCATCAATGGCTTGCGTATCAAGGTCAAGGGCGATGTGTTCCTGGCCGATATCGCGCCGCTGCAGTCCGAGCACGACGACAGCGAGGCGCTGGCTGGCGCGGTGTTGACCCTGCACCGCGCCGACCGTATCGGTGAGCGCATCTATAACGTGCGCAAGCAGGAACTGCGCGGTTTCGACAGTATCTTCCAGAGCTCGCGGGTGATGGCTGCGGTGGTACGCGAGGCGCGGCGCATGGCGCCGCTGGATGCGCCATTGCTGATCGAGGGCGAGACCGGCACCGGCAAGGAGTTGCTGGCGCGTGCCTGCCATTTGGCCAGCCCGCGCGGCCAGTCGCCGCTGATGGCGCTCAACTGCGCCGGGTTGCCCGAATCGATGGCCGAGACTGAGCTGTTCGGTTACGGCCCCGGGGCATTCGAAGGGGCGCGGGCCGAGGGCAAGCTGGGGCTGCTGGAGCTGACCGCCGGCGGCACGCTGTTCCTTGACGGGGTAGGGGAGATGAGCCCGCGTCTGCAGGTGAAGCTGCTGCGTTTTCTGCAGGATGGCTGCTTCCGTCGTGTCGGCAGCGATGAAGAGGTGTACCTGGATGTGCGGGTGATCTGCGCGACCCAGGTGGATTTGTCCGAATTGTGTGCCCGTGGCGAGTTTCGCCAGGACCTGTATCACCGGCTCAATGTGTTGTCACTGCACATTCCGCCATTGCGCGAATGCATGGATGGCCTGGAAGGGCTGGTGCAGCACTTTCTTGACCAGGCCAGCCGACAGATCGGCTGCGCCATGCCGCGCCTGGCGCCGGCGGCAATGGACAAACTCGGGCAGTATCATTGGCCGGGTAATGTAAGGCAGTTGGAAAACGTGTTGTTCCAGGCGGTATCGTTATGCGAAGGCGGCGTGGTCAAAAGTGAACATATACGTTTGCCGGATTACGGTGTGCGCCAACCGCTGGGTGAGTTTTCGCTGGACGGGGATCTTTCGCAGATTGTCGGACGCTTTGAAAAAGCGGTGCTGGAAAGTTTGATGGGGGAATTCCCCAGTAGTCGGGCTTTAGGTAAAAGACTGGGTGTTTCGCATACGACTATTGCCAACAAGTTGAGGGATTATTCACTTGGCAAGTCTGCAGATTAATCCGCCTTTATAAAAGGCGGGACTGCTGCGCAGTCCTTTCGCGACACAAGGCCGCTCCTACAGGTACTGCGCAATGTTTGAAGCCTGCGCAGTACCTGTAGGAGCGGCCTTGTGTCGCGAAAGGGGCCCGCAGGGCCCCCAATTCACAAGGTGTCAGCCGTTCGAGCAGCCGTTCCCCATCACGCGATATTCGAGAATGTGCTTCTGGCCCTTGGAGTCCTCGTAGGTCATGCGGGCTGGCAC
>NZ_NEJU01000030.1:0-48081 GCF_002113295.1 Pseudomonas sp. B10(2017) | reverse complement strand
AAAGCTGGCCAGAATTGCATTCGCCTTGATGAAGACTCAAGGCGAATACATGAGCAAAGGGGGCAAAAAGCATTGCCCACAACCATAGAATCTCCCACATGGACCGTATCAGCCGGTCAGACCGTGCCAGCGCCGACAGGCAGGCTAGCGGTCCTGCGCATCCTTGGCATCCGCTTCGGCATTGCGCTCATGCACCTTGCGCAGCTGTTCTTCGGTCAGTGGCAGTTTTTTTGCGGTGTCGCGCAGCAGCATCAGCCCGCCGACGATCGAGCCGAGGGCTATGATGAGTATCAGCCAGGCATACCAGGGCATTGTCGTTCTCCTTTGCTGGTGATGGGCAGCGCTTGTACAAATGTTGAGCAATTGCCCGTTCCGTTGGTTCAATTATAGGAGCCAGCCATTGTCGGGCCAATTCCGTGACCCGCGGGCCCCAAAGCCTGCGCCACTTCGTTTACAATGCGCGCCGTTTTCGACTTGCCAAGAGACCCTGCCCATGTCCGCCTGCCAGACGCCCCTGATCGTCGCCCTGGATTTCCCTACCCGTGAGGCCGCCCTGAAGCTGGCTGACCAGCTTGACCCTGCGCTGTGCCGGGTGAAGGTTGGCAAGGAGCTGTTCACCAGCAGCGCTTCGGGCATTGTCGAAACCCTGTGCGACAAGGGCTTCGAAGTGTTCCTGGACCTCAAGTTCCACGACATCCCCAACACCACCGCCATGGCGGTGAAGGCTGCGGCCGAGATGGGCGTATGGATGGTGAACGTGCATTGCTCCGGTGGCCTGCGCATGATGGCGGCCTGCCGTGAAGAGCTGGCCAAGCGCAGCGGCCCGCAACCGTTGCTGATTGGTGTGACCGTGCTGACCAGCATGGAGCGTGAAGACCTGGCTGGTATCGGCCTGGATGTCGACCCGCAAGAGCAGGTGCTGCGCCTGGCGGCGCTGGCCGAGAAGGCTGGCATGGACGGTTTGGTGTGCTCGGCGCTGGAGGCCCCGGCGCTGAAGGCGGCGCACCCGTCGCTGCAGCTGGTGACTCCGGGCATTCGCCCGGCAGGCAGTGCGCAGGATGACCAGCGCCGTATCCTCACCCCGCGCCAGGCACTGGATGCAGGTTCGGACTACCTGGTGATCGGCCGCCCGATCAGCCAGGCTGCCGACCCGGCGCAGGCGTTGGCTGCGGTTGTGGCGGAGATTCGTGGGTAGGTAGCCAGCGTTGTGAAAAAAGGCCGGCACGAGAGTGCTGGCCTTTTTTATCTGGCTGTTACATGGCACCGCCTTTGACGGTGATCGTCGGCAAGCCGGCTCCCAAGGTACAGCGTCGGGCTCAAGGGGGGCGCTGTACCTGTGGGAGCTTTCGGCGATGACGCCAGTGTTGGCTACCTCAATCTCAAACCTTGAGCACCAACTTGCCAAAGTTCTCCCCACTGAACAGCTTCAGCAAGGTCTCGGGGAAGGTCTCCAGCCCTTCGACCACATCCTCCTTGCTCTTCACCTGCCCACTGGCCAGCCACCCGGCAATCTCCAGCGCGGCCTTGCCGTAGTCCTTGGTGTAATCCATCACCACAAAGCCTTCCATGCGCGCGCGGTTTACCAGCAGCGACAGGTAGTTGGCCGGGCCTTTCACCGCTTCCTTGTTGTTGTACTGGCTGATGGCGCCGCAAATCACGATGCGTGCCTTGAAGTTGATGCGGGTCAGCACGGCGTCGAGGATGTCGCCGCCGACGTTGTCGAAGTACACATCCACGCCTTTGGGGCATTCGCGCTTCAGGCCGGCCAGCACGTCTTCGGCCTTGTAGTCGATCACCCCGTCAAAGCCCAGTTCGTCCTTCAGGTACTGGCACTTCTCGGCACCACCTGCAATGCCGACCACTCGGCAGCCTTTGATCTTGGCAATTTGCCCGACAATGCTGCCCACCGCGCCGGCCGCGCCGGAAATGACCACGGTGTCACCGGCCTTGGGCTGGCCGACGTCCAGCAGCGCGAAGTAGGCGGTCATGCCGGTCATGCCCAGTGCCGACAGATAGCGGGGCAGGGGCGCCAGGCTGGGGTCGATCTTGTGAAGGCCCTGGGGTTCGCCAGTGAAATAGTCCTGCACGCCAAGGGCGCCGCTTACATGGTCGCCCGGCTTGTAATTGGGGTGGTTTGAGGCAACCACTTCGCCAACGCCCAGCGCGCGCATCACCTGGCCCAGGGCCACGGGCGGGATGTAGGACTTGCCTTCGTTCATCCAGCCGCGCATGGCCGGGTCCAGCGACAGGTACAGGTTGCGCACCAGCACCTGACCTTCGCCGGGTTGTTCGGCGGGCACGGTCTCGAAGCTGAAGTCGTCACGGCGCACGGCGCCGACCGGGCGTTTGGCGAGCAGGAAGCGGCGGTTGGTGTTGGTCATGGCGGGTCCTCGTAGGCATTGAAGGGGGAGGCGTCAAATCTACCCTGTTGATGTAGGCAGGTCCGTAACATCACTGACAAGCATGGTAGCCCAACCGGTGGGGTGATGATGCTGCCCGTGCGGGTGGTGGCTGACTATGCTCTGAACCCCACCAAGCACGCT
This sequence comes from Pseudomonas sp. B10(2017), assembly GCF_002113295.1. Taxonomy (NCBI): domain Bacteria; kingdom Pseudomonadati; phylum Pseudomonadota; class Gammaproteobacteria; order Pseudomonadales; family Pseudomonadaceae; genus Pseudomonas; species Pseudomonas sp. B10(2017). The sequence goes on along the minus strand of NZ_NEJU01000030.1, from coordinate 45,538 downwards.
TTGGAGCACGCGATGAGCATGACCTTTTCCGGCCAGGTAGCCCTGGTCACCGGCGGCGCCGCCGGCATCGGCCGGGCAACTGCCCTGGCTTTCGCCCGGGAGGGCCTGAAAGTGGTGGTGGCCGACCTTGACCCTGTCGGTGGCGAGGCCACTGTGGCCCTGATCCACGCGTCGGGCGGGGAGGCGCTGTTCATTGCCTGCGACGTTACCCGTGAAGCCGAGGTGCGCCAACTGCACGAGCGCCTGATCGCTGCCTATGGGCGGCTGGACTATGCCTACAACAACGCAGGTATCGAGATAGAGCAGGGCCGCCTGGCCGAGGGCAGCGAGGCGGAGTTCGATGCCATCATGGGCGTCAACGTGAAGGGTGTGTGGCTGTGCATGAAGTACCAGCTGCCGTTGCTGATGGCCCAGGGCGGTGGGGCCATCGTCAATACCGCTTCGGTGGCCGGTTTGGGCGCGGCGCCGAAGATGAGCATCTACAGCGCCTCCAAGCACGCGGTGATCGGCCTGACCAAGTCGGCGGCCATCGAGTACGCCAAGAAGGGTATCCGGGTGAATGCGGTGTGCCCGGCGGTGATTGACACCGACATGTTCCGCCGCGTCTATGAGGCCGACCCACGCAAGGCCGAGTTTGCCGCTGCCATGCATCCGGTGGGGCGCATTGGCAAGGTCGAGGAAATTGCCAGTGCCGTGCTGTACCTGTGCAGTGATGGCGCGGCGTTTACCACAGGGCATTGCCTGACGGTGGATGGTGGGGCTACGGCGATCTGAGCCGAAACCGCGTGGCCTTCTTCGCGGGCTTGCCCGCTCCCACAGGTACCCCGCTGCCCTCAGGTCCTGTGATGTCTCTGTGGGAGCGGGCAAGCCCGCGAAGAGGCCCTGGCAGACCACCACAATGCCAGCCCAACAACAACACATCCCACCACCAACACTTCACCAAATACCAGTAAGGCCAGCTGTGACCCTAACCGGTCACTCAGCAGCCCGGTAAAGATCACCGGCAGGCTGAACCCCAGGTACGCCAGCAGGAAGAACCCGGCGCTGGCCCGTGTCTGCTCGCTGCCGGCCAACTGGTTCACGGCTGCCAGCCCACCCAGGTAGATAAACCCGTAGCACGCACTGCTGGCCGCCACCGCACCCAGCAATACCGCGCCTAGCTGGCCGCTGTCCGCACCCCAGGCCAGCACGGCATAGCTGCACGGCAATATCACCAGCCCCAGCAATGTGGCTGTACGGCTGCTGAGGCGCCGTGCCATGGGCTGGAACAACAACCCGCAGCTGATCACGCAAAAGGTCGAGAACCCCGACCAGGCGCTAAGCCCGTGCTGGCGCAGGATGCCCGGCAGCAGGGCGATCACCAGCCCCACGCAGGCCCACGCCAGCAGAATGGCCAGGCCATAGGCCACGCTGCCACGTGGGTAGCAGGGCAGGCGCAGCATGGGGTTGCGTTGTGCCGGGCGTGGGTCCGGCAGGCGCCAAACCAGCAGCATGGCCAGCGCCGCCAGCAGCAGTTGCAGGTGGAAGCTGCCTGGGGTCAGGCTGGGGCCGCGCAGCAGGAACAGGCTGGTCAGCGCCGCGCCCAGGCCAAAGCCCAGCGAGGTGCTGGCGGTAACCCAATTGGCGGCGCGAGTGTTGTCCGCGCCGCCCATCAACTCACCCATGTAGGCGGTGGCCGTTGCCGACGCCAGGCCAGTGCCCAGGCCGAGGAACAGCCGCGCCAGCCCCAGAGTGTGCAGTTTGGGGGCCGCCAGCATCAGCACGGTGGCGACCATCGACAGGGCCAGTGCGGCAAGCACCAATGGCCGTCGCCCGACCCGGTCGGCCAGCCCGCCCAGGGCCAGCAGCACGGGTAGCACGCCGAGCACATAGCCGGAGAAGGCTACTGCGGTGGCGGCGGCGCCTTGGCCGGAAAGGTCGGCGTAGGTGATGTACAGCGGGGCCTGCAGATTGACGGCCAGGGTGATCAGGCAGAGGGCGAAGGCCAGGCGGGCCGGGGCGGAGGGCATGGGTAGGATCCTGGTTCTGTAGTGGCTGTACCGGCCCTTTCGCGGGTGAACCCGCTCCCACAGGTACTGCACCGCTCTCGGGTTGGGTGCGATCGCTGTTGGAGCGGGTTCACCCGCGAAAGGGCCGGGCCTGTTCACTCTGATGCCAGCCCATTCCCATCACCAGACACACCGGCAACCCTTTTATGCTTAACTGTTCGCTCAAAACCAGCGAACACTTGCCCCATGCACTTGCCCCTCGACCGCACCAGCCCCACCCCGCTGGTGCAGCAACTCACCGACCACCTGCAAACCTGGATCGACCAGCAGCGCCTGCGCCCCGGCGCGCGTCTGCCATCGATCCGGGCTTTGGCCCGCAGCCAGGCGGTCAGTGCGTCGTGTGTGATCGAAGCCTACGACCGCCTGGTCGCCAGCGGCTGGCTGGAGGCCCGCCACGGTACCGGCTTTTTCGTCGCCGAACGCAAAGCCGGCCTGGCCGTGGAAGACGCCCAACCCTGGGGCGAGGCCGGCGATGGCAGTTGGCGGCAGTTTCGCGAGGGCCATGACGAGTTGCTCAAGTTGGGCTGCGGCTGGCTACCCAGCAGCTGGCGCGCCGCCACCGAACTGGCCCAGGCAGTGCGCCAGGTCAGCCGCGGCAACCCACAGGACCTGTTCGACTACTGCCCGCCCCTGGGCCTGGCCAGCCTTCGCCAGCAGTTGCACAAGCGCCTGGCGCAGCTGGGCATCGCCGCCGGGCCCGAACGTATCCTCACTACCCACGGCGCCAGCCACGGCCTCGACCTGCTGGTGCGCACCCTGCTGCGCCCGGGTGACACGGTACTGGTGGAAAACCCCGGCTACTACAACTTGTACAACCTGCTGCGCCAGCACCAGGTACACATGCTGCCGGTGCCACGCACCGCCGAAGGCCCGGACCTGGCCACCCTCGAAGCCCTGCTGATGGCGCACAAGCCGCGCTGCCTTTTCACCAACAGCCTGTACCAGAACCCCACCGGCACCAGTCTGACGCCCAAGGTGGCCTACCGCCTGCTGGAGTTGGCCCGCGAGCACGACCTGCGCATCATCGAGGACGATATCTACGCAGACTTCCAGGAAGGCCCGGCAACCCGCCTGGCCACCCTCGACAGCGAGCAGCGGGTAATCTACATGGCCAGCTTCTCGAAAACCCTCAGCAGCTCGCTGCGGGTCGGCTACCTGGTAGCCGACCCGGCATTGCTGGCGCGTCTGGCTGAGTTGAAGATGGTCAGCGGCATCGGCACCTCGCGCTTTGCCGAGCAGGTGGTGGGGCAGATGCTGGCCAACGGCAGCTACCGCAAGAGCGTGCAACGCCTGCGTGTGCGCCTTGGGCAACACATGGCCAGGCTGCTCGGCCAGCTGGAGCAGGCGGGCTGGCAGGTGTTCTGCGAGCCCTACGGCGGCATGTTCGTCTGGGCCTGCGTGCCGGGCCGGGATTTCGCCAGCCTGGAACGCCTGGCGCTGGAACACGATGTGCTGCTCACCCCCGGCAGCGCCTTCGATTACCAGGGCGCGGCCAGCGCCTGGCTGCGCATCAATGTCGCCTACGGGCAGGACTCCCGCGCCCAGGCCTTCCTTCAGCACGCAGGGCGACCTCTGGCAAGCTGATAGCGACATGCTCATAGCTATTTGACACTATTCTGACGTCAGGCCCTTGTTCATCGGCTGGCAACGTTGCCACCCTTGGCCTTCGGGATAACCTCGCACACAGAAGGGGAATCGGCATGGGCGCGAGCAAGCACGGTGTGCTGGCCAACCTGGGCATGGCCCGCAAACTCGGCCTGGGCTTTGCCTTGGTGCTGGTGCTGACCCTGGCGGTGGCGGCCATTGGCATTGCCGCGCTGCACAGTGTTGGCCAGCGCTTCGACAGCTTGCGCCAACTGGCCCAGTTCAATACCGACCTGCTGCGCTTGCGCCAGCACGAGCAGGCCTTTGCCCTGCGCTCCGACCTCAAGCAGGCCGAGGCCTTGCGCAGCGGCCTGCAGGGCCTGGCCGAACGCGCCCGTGGCCTGCCGGCGCTGGCGGCGGCGGAAACTGACCTGACGGCCTATGGCCAGGCATTCGAGGCCTTTGTCGAAGCGGTGCAGGCCAAGGAGCTGGCGCTGGACATGGCCAGTTGGTCGGTATCCAGCGTGGCCAACAATCTCGATGTGTTGCAGGCCGGCCTGGCTGATGACGGCGTGTACACCCTCAAGCAGTCCCAGGGCCAGGAGGGCGGCGCGTTCCTCGAGCAGGCCGGGCAGGTGGCGCAGGTGTCGCGGCTGATGCTGCAGGCCATGGACGAAGCGCGGGTACGCCTGGAAAAAAGCCGCAAGGGCGAAGAGGGCGTCAGCCAGGACCGCATCGCCCAGACTGTCGAGGCCGCCAGCCTGGTCAGCCAGTTGCAGGGCGCCGTCAGCGATGCCGGCTACCAGAGTGTGCTGGGCGAAGTGGCGGGGCACATCGGCAGCTTCTCGGAAAAACTCAACGAATACACTGACCAGTTGGCCCGCGAGCAGGGCTTGAAGGCGCAATTGCAAGCCAGTGCCGAGCAAGTCACCAGTCGGGTCGACCAGGCCTATGTGGGGCAGGAGCAGGCCCTGCAGGGCGAACTGCAACGCAATGCCGTGGCCATCGGCCTGGCCACGGCATTGGCGCTAGTGGTGGGTGTGCTGGCCGCTTGGCTGATCACCCGCGCCGTGGTTGGCCCGCTCAAGCATGTGATTGCACGCGCCCAGCGCATCGCTGCCGGTGAACTGAGCTTTGACGCCCTGGAGCCGCGCCGTGACGAAGTAGGGCAGCTGATGCAGGCCATGCAGCAGATGGCGGCGGGCCTGTCTGGGATTGTCAGCGGTTTGCAGCAGGGCATCGAGCAACTGGCTGGCAATGCGCAGGCGCTGTCGGCGGTGACCGAGCAGACCAACCGCGAGGTGGGCAGCCAGAAGGAAGAGACCGAGCAGGTGGCCACCGCCATGCAACAGATGACCGCTACCGTGCACGATGTGGCGCGTAATGCCGAAGAAGCGGCGCAGGCGGCCCAGGCTGCGGATGAGAAGGTGGATTCCGGGCAACAGGTGGTGCGCCAGAGCATGCAGCGCATCGAGCAACTGGCGGCGGCGGCGGAGACGGCCAGCGCTGGTATCGACAGCCTCAGTGCCGAGATCCACACCATTGGCGACGTGCTGGAAGTGATCAAGAGCGTGGCTGAGCAGACCAACCTGCTGGCGTTGAATGCTGCTATCGAAGCCGCCCGCGCGGGCGAGCAGGGGCGTGGTTTTGCCGTGGTCGCTGATGAGGTGCGTGCGCTGGCGCGGCGTACCCGGCAGTCTACCGAGCAGATCGAGACCTTGGTCGCCAGCCTGCGCGGCAATGCCCAGCAGTCGGTGGCGCAGATTCGCGGCAGTACCGAGCTGGTACGTTTGGCGGTGGCCGATGCGCTGCAGACCGAAAGCGCACTGGGCAGCATTGCGGCGGCGGTTTCATTGATCCAGCAGATGAACCAGCAGATTGCCGCGGCGGCCGAGCAGCAGAGCTCTGTGGCGGAAGAGATCAGCCGCAGCGTCACACAGATCCGCGGCAGTGCCGATCAGGCGGCGTTGGCGATGCAGGACAATGCCCGGTCGAGTATCGAGCTGGCGCAGTTGGGTACCGACCTGAAGGGGATGGTGGGGCATTTCAGGTTGTGATCTGGGCCTGGGCTTTGTGTTGCCTGTACCGGCCTCTTCGCGGGTAAACCCGCTCCCACAGGGATCACACAATATTCAGCCTTGTGGTATTCCTGTGGGAGCGGGTTTACCCGCGAAGAGGCCGGCGCAGGCAACAAAAACCTTCAGCCCCTGCGCGGGTTGAGGATCATCAAGGCCAGCACCCCCGCCACAATCCCCCAGAACGCCGACCCAATCGAGAACAAGGTCAGCCCCGAAGCGGTCACCATGAAGGTAATCACCGCCGCCTCCCGCTCCCGTGCTTCGCTCATGGCCACGGTCAGCCCGTTCATGATCGAGCCGAACAGTGCCAGTGCTGCAATCGATAGCACCAGCTCTTTCGGCAGCGCCGCAAACAGCGCCGCCAAGGTCGCGCCGAACACCCCGGCAATGCCATAGAAAATCCCGCACCACACCGCCGCGGTATAGCGCTTGGCCGGGTCTTCATGGGCATGCGGCCCGGTGCAGATCGCCGCGCTGATCGCCGCCAGGTTGACCCCGTGCGAGCCAAACGGTGCCAGCAGCAGCGAGGCAAAGCCGGTGGCCGAGATCAGCGGCGAGGCCGGCACCTGGTAGCCGTCCGCGCGCAGCACGGCCACACCCGGCATGTTCTGCGAAGTCATCGCCACCACGAACAGCGGGATGCCGATGCTGATGGTCGCCGCCAGCGAGAAGCTTGGCGTGGTCCACACCGGCGTGGCTGCTTCCAGGCGGAAGCCGCTGAAGTCCAGCAGGCCCAGGGCGCTGGACAGCGCGGTGCCCACCAGCAATGCGGCCAGAACGCAGTAGCGCGGCGACAGGCGCTTGACCAGCAGGTAGCTGAAGAACATGCCAAGTACCAGCAAGGTTCGGTGCTGGGCGGCAACGAAGATTTCGCTGCCGATCTTGAACAGAATGCCCGCCAGCAGCGCCGAGGCCAGTGAGGCCGGGATGCGCTTGACCAGGCGCTCGAAGCTGCCGGTCAGGCCACAGATCAGCACCAGCACCGCACAGGTGATGTAGGCGCCGATCGCCTCGCCATAGCTGACCCCGCCCAGGCTGGTGATCAGCAAGGCGGCGCCGGGGGTGGACCAGGCCACGGTGATCGGTGTGCGGTAACGCAGCGACAGGCCGATGCTGCACACCGCCATGCCGATCGACAACGCCCAGATCCATGACGAAATCTGCGCGCTGGTCAGCCCGGCAGCCTGGCCGGCCTGGAACATCAGCACCAGCGAGCTGGTGTAGCCGGTGAGCATGGCGATGAAGCCGGCGACCACCGCCGACGGGGAGCTGTCTGCCAAGGGCCGCAGGCGTGCGGAAGTGGCATCGTTCATGAACAAAATCCTTGTAAAGGTGTAAGCAGTTTTTTCAGACTACAGCGAGCAAGGTTGATTCTTGCCATACAGCGGCCATTGCTTTTAGCCGTACAGTCGCCAACTATTGGGCGCAAATGCAGAACTGCTTGGGAGTGAAGGGGCGATGTACAAGGTCTATGGCGACTACCAGTCGGGCAACTGTTACAAGATCAAGCTGATGTTGAGCCTGCTCGGCCGGCCATACGAATGGCACCCTGTGGACATCCTAAAGGGCGAGACCGAAACACCGGAGTTTCTGGCCATGAACCCCAACGGCAAGGTGCCGGTGCTGGAGCTTGAGGACGGCAGCTACCTGTGGGAATCCAATGCCATTCTCAACTACCTGGCCGATGGCAGCGAGTTCCTGCCCACCGAGCCACGCCTGCGCACCCAGGTGTTGCAGTGGCAGTTCTTCGAGCAGTACAGCCATGAGCCGTATATTGCCGTGGCGCGTTTCATCCAGTTCTACCTGGGGTTGCCGGACGAGCGCCTGGAGGAGTACCGCAAGCTTCACAAGGGCGGTTACAAGGCACTGAGGGTGATGGAGCGGCAGCTGCAGATGACGCCGTACCTGGTCGGCGAGCAGTATTCGATTGCCGATGTGGCGTTGTATGCATACACCCATGTGGCGCATCAGGGCGGGTTCGACCTGGCCGATTACCCGGCAGTGAGGGCCTGGCTGGAGCGGGTCAGCAGCCACCCGCGGCATGTGCCGATGGTGGGCTGACCTTTAGCCTGTACTGGCGCTATCGCCGGCAAGCCAGCTCCCACAGGTTCACCACAGGGCTGAATATTGTGGGATCCCTGTGGGAGCTGGCTTGCCGGCGATAGGGCCGGTACAGGAAACCTGCAAACCGTCAGGCCGAAGCGAACCGCTCATCCAGGTAGGCAATGATCGCCTTGGACTCATACATCCAGGTCACCTTGCCCGCTTCTTCAATGCGCAGGCACGGCACTTTCACCCGGCCGCCACCTTCCTGCAGGGCCTGGCGGTGCACCGGGTCGTTCTTGGCATCGCGCAGCGCCACCGGCACGTTCAAACGGTGCAGGGTGCGGCGTGTCTTGACGCAGAACGGGCAGGCGTGGAACTGGTACAGCGCCAGGCCCTGGGCCGCTTGCTCGACGCGGGCCTGGGCGGCGGCGTCGCGCTTGCGCTTGGCCGGGCGGCTGATCCAGTCGCCGAACACGATGAGCTGGCCGAGGCCAACCCGCAGGGCTTTGACGATCATGGGCAACTCCTGAAATGAAAAAGCCGACCCGGCAGGGTCGGCTCGGGGTCCGCAGCCAATCACTTGATCAGGCTGAGGAACTCGCTGCGGGTAGCGGCGTTTTCGCGGAACTCACCCAGCATCACCGAGGTGATCATGGTCGAGTTCTGCTTCTCGACACCGCGCATCATCATGCACATGTGCTTGGCTTCGATGACCACGGCAACGCCGGCGGCACCGGTTACCTTCTGCACGGCCTCGGCAACCTGGCGGCTGAGGTTTTCCTGGATCTGCAGGCGGCGAGCGTACATGTCGACGATGCGCGCCACCTTCGACAGGCCAAGTACCTTGCCCTTGGGCAGGTAGGCCACGTGCGCCTTGCCGATGAACGGCAGCATGTGGTGTTCGCACATCGAATACAGCTCGATGTCCCGGACCAGCACCATTTCGCTGTTGTCAGAGCTGAACAGCGCGTTGTTGGTGACTTCTTCCAGTGTTTGCTCATAACCGCGGCAAAGGTACTTCATCGCCTTTGCAGCCCGCTTGGGCGTGTCGAGCAGGCCCTCACGGGAGACGTCCTCGCCAATCTGGCTGAGGATCTCGGTGTAGTTCTGTTCCAGGGACATGGATCTACCTGTGGGAAAAAATCGCAAAAACGAAGGGTACGGCGGCGAGGGCGGCGCTGCAAGCGCGGCGTTACTCGTCGCGGCCTTCGAGCATGGTTCGCTTGAGCATCACATACACTGCGCCGGTGCCGCCGTGGCGGGCGTTGCACGAGGCAAAACCGAGCACCTGCGGGTGCTGGCGCAGCCAGGTGTTGACGTGGCTCTTGATCATCGGGCGCTTGCCGTCCAGGCGCGCGGCCTTGCCGTGGGTAACCCGCACGCAGCGCACTTCCAGCTTGGTGGCTTCGGCGATGAAGTCCCACAGGGTTTCGCGGGCCTTTTCCACGGTCATGCCATGCAGGTCGAGGCTGCCCTCGAACGGAATCTGCCCCAGCTTCAGCTTGCGCAGCTGGCCTTCCTGCACGCCATCGCGGCGCCACAGCAGCTCGTCTTCGGCACCAACGTCGATGACGAACTGGTCGGACATGCCGTCGATCACCAATGCCTTGTCACTGCGCACGGTCGCCGCCTGGCGCAGGCCGGCCAGCTTCTGGCGGTCGGCCTTTGGCTTGCCGACTTCGGCGCGGTCGTGCGTGATCGGTTTGACACCGCGCACTTCGGCCTTGAACAGGGAAAAATCGTCGTCTTGCATGATGCCTCCACGTGGGCGGCGTAGTTTACGCGACTGTGGGGCCTTGTGCAGCCTGTGCGGGCCCTATCGCCGGCAAGCCGGCTCCCACAGGGATATCACAGCGGCTAAAGGGAGCGGGGTACCTGTGGGAGCGGGCGTGCCCGCGAAGAGGCCGATACAGGTAATACAACCCCATCAGTCATGCTTCTTCATCAGGTGCGGCGACAGGTTCAGCTCGCGCCCGCGACGCAGGCGAATGCGGCTGCGCCGCCAGAAGCGCACGCCCAGCCACAGCAGCAGCAAACCGGCCACGGTGAGGATGCCGGCCAGCGGTTTGTTGGCGTTGAGCTCCGCCAGCGCAGGGTAGTTGCCCAGCAGGCCGGCGACACCGGCCATCGCCAGCAGCACGCCAAGGGTCGCCAGCATGGCCGCCAGGCCGGCCGCCAGGCGGGCGCCCCAGTTACGCGGTTCGCGCGGGCGCAGGCGCTTGGCGTCGAAACTGCCTTTGAGCTTCATTCCGCTCTCCTCTGTGGATATCCGGAATTCGACCTGGAGCCGCCCATCGGGTTCCGCCCGGCTGCCGGGCGGTTGTACCCAGCCGATCAGATCAGGCTGGCGGTAGGGGCCACGCAAGCGAAGTTGTCGGCCATCACGGCCATTTCGCACTGGTGGATCTGCGCGGCCGGGATCACCCCATCCTTGAATGCCAGGTCGCGTGTCGCCGAAGCGTCTTCCACCAGGGTGCAGCGGTAACCATAGTCCTTGGCGCGGCGTACCGTGGTGCTGACGCTGGAGTGGCTCATGAAGCCGCAGACGATCAGGTCCAGGTGGCCCAGCGCCTGCAGGGTCTCATGCAGCTGAGTGTTCTTGAAGGCATTGGGCATGCGTTTTTCGATGACGATTTCGCCTTCCAGCGGCTCCAGCCCCGGAATGAACTGGCCGGCCGGCCCTTGTGGGTCGAAGCGGCCACCGACAGTGCCCAGGTGGCGAACGTGGATGATCGGACGGCCGCTCTTGCGCGCGGCGTCGAGCAACCTGGCGATGTTGGCCACGGCCTCGTCCATGCCCGACAGCGCCAGGGGCCCGCTGAGGTACTCCTTTTGCGCATCGATGATGATCAGGCTGGCGTGGCTCAGCTTGGCCGGCGGATAGTCGCGGCCAGTGAGGCGAAACATCGTGGTTGGAACGGACATCAAGGGCTCCTTGGATAGGGCTTTTGTATACCTATTGTCCCCTGCCTTGGCGCCAATGGGAATGGTTGACAACGCAAGCGGCATGGTTACTGGCTTGTGGCTAGCCATTGGGCAAGGCAAAGGAACAAATGTGCGGGTTGGGCTGTTAGACTTTTGTCCGGTCTGAATTAGGAGTACCCCGTGATCACATCCCGCCTGCGCACGCTGCGCGACTATATCCGCTGGGCGGTCAGCCGCTTCCATGAGCACGATCTGTTCTTCGGCCACGGCGCCGACAACGCCTGGGACGAGGCCCGCCTGCTGGTGCTGGGGGCGGTGCACCTGCCGTGGGAGGTGGCCGACAGCTACCTGGACTGCATGCTCGAGGACGACGAGCGGGTACGCCTGCAGCACCTGCTCAAGCGCCGTATCGAAGAACGCGTGCCGGCTGCCTACCTGCTGGGCGAGGCCTGGTTCTGCGGCATGTCGTTCATCGTCGACGAGCGCGTGCTGGTGCCGCGTTCGCCGATTGGCGAGCTGATCGAGAAACGCTTCGAGCCGTGGCTGGCGAGCGAGCCGGCGCGCATTCTCGACCTGTGCACCGGTTCTGGCTGCATCGGCATCGTTGCCGCCGACGTGTTCCCCGAGGCCGAGGTAGTGCTGGCCGACCTGTCGTTCGAAGCGCTCGAAGTGGCCAACCAGAATATCGAACGCCACGGCCTGGATGGGCGCGTGTACACCGTGCAGGGCGACGGTTTTGGCGGTTTGCCGGGGCAGCGTTTCGACCTGATCCTGTCCAACCCGCCGTATGTCGATGCCGAGGACTTCGAGGACATGCCGGCCGAGTATCACCACGAGCCCGAGTTGGGCCTGGCCTGCGGCAACGATGGCCTCGACCTGGTGCGGCGCATGCTGGCCGAAGCGGCGGACCACCTGACCGACAAGGGCTTGCTGATTGTCGAAGTGGGCAACAGCCAGGTGCATGTCGAGGCGCTGTACCCCGAAGTGGACTTTGCCTGGCTGGAATTCGAGCGCGGCGGGCATGGGGTGTTCATGCTGACCGCCGAGCAGTGCCGCCAGCATCAGGAGCTGTTCAAGGCCCGGGTCTGATCCCAGGGCCTCTTCGCGGGTAAACCCGCTCCCACAGGTATAGCGTTGCCCTCAGGTGCGACGCGGACCCTGTGGGAGCGGGTTTACCCGCGAATTAGGCGACGCGGTCTCAGCGCGTGGCAATCCAGATCAGCAACCCCGCCTGGAACACCGCAAACGCCACCAGGCAGGTGATGGTAAAGCGCAACCCGCTGTCTTCACGCTGGTACTTGGCAACCCGTTCATCCCGCTCACGCAGTTGCCCTTCCTTCTCCTGCAACTGCTGGTCAGCCTGCTGCAGCAGGCCGGCAGCATCCAGTATCCCCACTCGCTGCAAGCGCTCGCTGTTCCACGCGCCCTTGAGCTGGCCCACGGTCATTTCCACGGTACGGCCCTTCAGGTGCTGGCTGTCCTCGTACTCCACCTCGATACCCACCCCGCGCAGGCAGTGGTCACGACGCAGGCGTGAGTCTTCGTTCAGCGCATCCTTGCTCGGCAGCGCCATGCCCTCGATCCGGTAGTGCGACCACTTGCGCTGCAGCCATTGCGCGGCCTGAGCCAGCAGGAAGCGGCCGATGCCACGGTTCAGCGGCTCCAGTTGCAGGCCATGTTCATTGCCGATGCGCACCAGGCGCTCGGTGTGGTCGACGCGAATGTCCAGGCGGTTCTGTTCCTTGTGCACTTTCTGCCCAGGCAGCTGGATTTCCATGCGCAACAGGCTGTGGGCCTTGTCGTGGCGTTCGGCATAGCCGAACTGCACAAAGCGCAGTGGCCGTGCGCCGGTGTTGCGGTCGGTAGGCAGGGCGGCCAGGCGCAACAGCTGGAAATGTTCGGCGGCCAGGTCGGCCCAGGGCAGGGCGGTGCTTTCCTCGGGCTCTTCGGCCGGCTCTACGGCGGTAGGGGCGGTTGTCATCAGGGCTTGTCCTTGGGTACGGGCATGCGGCAGGGGCTGCTGCGCAGCCCATCGCCGGCAAGCCAGCTCCCACAGGGACCGCAGGGCATTCAGGCCTGTTGTGTTCCTGTGGGAGCTGGCTTGCCGGCGATGGGGCGCGCCAGCGGCCCCAAAGTTCCGCTAATACTGAAATATCGGCCGTACCGGCAAAGACCTGAGGGTCAGGCAGATGGCAAATGCTGGATAAACGTCACAATCTGCTCGCCCAGCTCCCTTGCCAGCGGCAGTTCAGGGTTGAGGTAGCTGTCGCGCTGCTGGCTCATCGCCTTGGGGCTGATGCGCAGCATGTGGTTCATGCCATCGATCAGCACCAGTCGGGCATCCGGCTTGGCCGCCTTCAGCCGTTCGGCGTCGACCACCCCCACCTGCACATCGTTGCGCCCCTGCACGATCAGCGCGGGCATTGGCAGGCGGGCAAAGGCCGCCGCCGGGTTCTGCTGGAACAGCGAAATCAGATAGGGCTGCACGCTGGGGCGGAACACCTGGCGCAGCGGCGCCGGCACCTCCAGGCTGGTCTGCCCGGCCTGCAGGCGGTCGAGCAGGGCGCTGCCACCGGCCAGTTGTGCCGGCGGCAGGCGCTGGGCCAGCTGTTCGCGCAGCACCTCGGCCAGCGGCCGGCCGCTGCCGGCCAGGGTAATCACCGCGCTGGCACCGGCCTGCTCGGCGGCCAGGCTGGCGATCAGCGCGCCTTCGCTGTGCCCGATCAGGATCAACGGGCCGAAGCGCGGGTCGGCCTTGAGCTTGTGGCTCCAGGCGACCACATCGGCCACGTAGCGCTCCACGCTCAGGTCACGCTCGTCGGGCGTGGCCGGCTGGCTGGCGGCCACCCCGCGCTTGTCGTAGCGCACGCTGGCGATGTGCTCGTTGGCCAGCAACAGGGCCAGGCGCTTGAGGTTGTCGACCCGGCCTGACTCCGGGTTGTTGCCGTCACGGTCAGTGGGGCCGGAGCCGGCGATGATCAGCACCACCGGTGGTGGGGTGGCCTGTTGCGGCAGCAGCAGGCTGCCGTGCAGCACGCCCTGGCCGGTGTCGAGGTCGATCGGGCGTTGCAGCACGGTGGGGGCGGCGGCCTGGGCCAGGCCGGTGCACAGCAGGAAGAACAGGGCGACGAGGCGCGACATCATGCGGTACTACATGGGGAGATGAGGGTTTGACCCAGTGTTTGCGGGAAGGTTCGAAGGGGAGGTTGCCTGTACTGGCCACTTCGCGGGTAAACCCGCTCCCACAGGTACAGCGCAATTTTCGCATCTTCTGACCACCCTGTGGGAGCGGGTTTACCCGCGAAGAGGCCAGCACAGGCGATCAATCCATCTGTATACTGCCGCTTTCGTTCACTTCAGGCAGATCTCGCGGAGCGTCCATGTCCGGCAATACCTACGGCAAGCTGTTCACTGTCACCACCGCTGGCGAGAGCCATGGCCCGGCGTTGGTCGCCATTGTCGATGGATGCCCACCGGGCCTGGAAATTTCCCTCGCCGACCTGCAGCACGACCTCGACCGGCGCAAGCCCGGCACCAGCCGGCACACTACCCAACGCCAGGAAGCCGACGAGGTGGAAATCCTCTCCGGCGTGTTCGAAGGCCGCACCACCGGCTGCTCGATCGGCCTGCTGATCCGCAACACCGACCAGAAGTCCAAGGACTACTCGGCGATCAAGGACCTGTTCCGCCCGGCCCACGCCGACTACACCTACCACCACAAGTACGGCATCCGCGACTACCGTGGCGGTGGCCGCAGCTCGGCCCGCGAAACCGCCATGCGCGTGGCCGCCGGCGCCATTGCCAAGAAATACCTGGCCTCCCAGGGCATCACCGTGCGCGGCTACATGAGCCAGCTGGGCCCGATCGAAATCCCGTTCAAGACCTGGGAGTCGGTGGAGCAGAACGCCTTCTTCAGCCCTGACCCTAGCAAAGTGCCCGAGCTGGAGGCCTACATGGACCAGCTGCGCCGTGACCAGGACTCGGTGGGCGCCAAGATCACCGTGGTCGCCGAAGGCGTCATGCCGGGCTTGGGCGAGCCTATCTTCGACCGCCTCGACGCCGAACTGGCCCACGCGCTGATGAGCATCAACGCGGTCAAGGGCGTGGAAATCGGCGCCGGCTTCGCCAGCGTGGCCCAACGCGGCACCGAGCACCGTGACGAACTGACCCCGGAAGGTTTCCTCAGCAACAATGCTGGCGGCATCCTCGGGGGTATTTCCTCGGGCCAGCCGATCGTTGCCCACCTGGCACTGAAGCCTACCTCCAGCATCACCACCCCGGGCCGTTCCATCGACATTGACGGCAACCCGGTGGATGTCATCACCAAAGGCCGCCACGACCCGTGCGTGGGCATCCGCGCCACGCCCATCGCCGAGGCGATGATGGCCATCGTGTTGATGGACCACCTGCTGCGCCACCGCGCGCAGAATGCCGATGTGAAGGTGAATACCCCGGTGCTGGGCCAGCTCTGATTCGCTTGCACTGGCCTTATCGCCGGCAAGCCAGCTCCCACAGGATTACCACAAGCCTGAACATTGTGGGGTACCTGTGGGAGCTGGCTTGCCGGCGATAGGGCCAGTACCGGCAACCCCATAGGCGACCCCATGCAACCAATCCCCTACTGGCGCCTGTCCAGCTTCTATCTGTTCTACTTCGCCCTGCTCGGTTCCACCGCCCCGTTCCTGGCGCTGTACTTCGACCACCTGGGCTTCTCTCCGGCACGCATCGGCGAGCTGGTGGCCATCCCCATGCTCATGCGCTGCATCGCACCCAACCTGTGGGGCTGGCTGGGTGACCGCACCGGCCAGCGCCTGCTGATCGTGCGCCTGGGCGCATTGTCGACCCTGGCCACCTTCGCTCTTATCTTCCTTGGCAAAAGCTACGCCTGGCTGGCGCTGGTCATGGCCCTGCACGCATTCTTCTGGCATGCGGTGCTGCCGCAGTTCGAGGTCATTACCCTGGCCCACCTGCACGGGCAAACCGCGCGCTACAGCCAGGTGCGCCTGTGGGGCTCGATCGGCTTCATCCTCACCGTGGTCGGCCTGGGCCGGCTGTTCGAGTGGCTGAGCCTGGATATCTACCCGGTGGCGCTGGTCACGATCATGGCCGGTATCGTCGCCGCCAGCCTGTGGGTACCCAATGCCCAGCCGGTGGAGCAGGGCGAGCGCACCGGCGCGGGCGGCTTCCTGCAGCAGCTGCGGGCGCCCGGGGTGATCGCGTTCTACGCCTGCGTGGCACTGATGCAACTCTGCCACGGGCCGTACTACACCTTCCTCACCCTGCACCTGGAACACCTGGGCTATGCCCGGGGTGCCATCGGTCTGCTGTGGGCACTGGGGGTGGTGGCCGAAGTACTGGTGTTCATGGCCATGAGCCGCATCTTCGCGCGCTTTTCGGTGCAACGGGTGTTGCTGGCCAGCTTCGTGCTGGCGTCGCTGCGCTGGCTGTTGCTGGGCAACCTGGCCGGTGAGCCGGCGGTGCTGGTGTTCGCCCAGGTGCTGCATGCTGCAACCTTCGGCTGTTTCCATGCCGCCAGCATCGCTTTCGTCCAGGCCAGCTTCGGCGCCCGCCAGCAGGGCCAGGGCCAGGCGCTGTATGCGGCGTTGTCGGGCACTGGCGGTGCGCTGGGGGCGTTGTATTCGGGCTACAGCTGGAAACTGCTGGGCCCCACCTTCACCTTTGGTATGGCCAGTGCCGCAGCTTTGGCTGCAGCCGTTATCATTGCCCTTTGTTCGCAACCGACCAGGACCCGCCCCTGATGAGCATTCTCAGCGTTTTCCATCTCTCCAGCCCGGAACTGCCGAACAAGGTGCTGACCCACCACGACGACATCACCGCCACCCTGGCCGAGCAGGGCGTGCGCTTTGCCCATGCCGCGCATGGCCTGCGGGTGCGCCCGGGCACGGCCCAGGACGAGGTGCTGGAAGCCTGTCGCGATCACCTGGACCAGTTGATGACGGCGCACGGCAGCAGGGCCTTCGTGGTGCTCAACCGTGACGGTGAGGCCCCTGCGCAGGTAGATGTGCGCGATGAGCATGTGCATGACGCCGAGGAGGTGTTTGCCGTGGTCAGCGGGCGGGCGCAGGTTGGCCTGCGTTTGGGGGATTGGGTGTATTCGGTGCTGTGCGAGAAGGGCGACCAGCTGGTGGTGCCGGCGGGGACCCGGCGCTGGGTCGAGCTGGGCGATGTACCATTTTGCCTGGCGTTGCGGTTGTATGGCAGCGAGCAGGGGATACAGCCGAGGTTTACCGGAGATGTGACTGCGCGGGCGTTTCTTGGCATCGATGAGTTGTGATGGTTTTGCCGGCCTCTTCGCAGCACAAGGCTGCTTCTACAGGTAAAACGCGAAGCCTGAGGCCGGCGCGGGCCCTGTAGGGGCAGCCTCGTGCTGCGAAGAGGCCAGATCCACCAAAACCAAACTCAGCGATAGGTCGGCAGGGCAAACCGCTGCTGGCTCTGCAGCATCGAAATCACCGGCAACTCGCTGGCCTGCTCGGCCAAATCCCGGCGGATGGCGCTGATCGCCCACGAAAGCTGCTCGGCGCTGTGCAATTGTGAATAGGTCAATACGCGGCGGGTGACCTTGCCATCAGCAGCGCGCAGGGTCAGCAGCACACCACCGTCGGGGCGGGCCTGAGTATTCACCTGGTAGGCCGAAAATACCGAAACGAACTTTTCCTGGATGAGGTCCATATCAACTCCTGGCTGTTGTGTGACAGACGTGAGTCGATCATTGCAGTGTCCGTGCCAGGAAGTTTTCTTTGAAAATTTCCTTTAATTTCAGGAGGTTACGCACTTTTTTCTTAAGCGCTTCCGTGCAACCTGCACGGTCGTGCATTTTGCACAGTGCATATTGCACGACAGGCGGCCAGCTATCGGCCCGATAGAATCTGAACCTTTGACCCGGCAGCCTTGCCTGACAAAGACTTGGGCAACGATTTCTGCCAGGAGGTTCCAAATGTCCAGCCAACCCACGCCTGCAACCATGACCGACGACGAAACCGCCGCATTCGCCGAGCAGGTGTTCGAACGTGCCCGCCAAGGTGATGCCGAGATGCTCGGGCGCCTGCTAACCAGTGGCCTGCCGGCCAACCTGCGCAACCACAAGGGTGACACCCTGCTGATGCTGGCCAGCTACCACGGCCATCATGACGCAGTGCGCGTGCTGCTGGCGCATGGCGCCGACCCGCTGATTGCCAACGATAACGGCCAGCTGCCCATCGCCGGTGCCGCGTTCAAGGGCGACCTGGCCATGATCCGCCTGCTGCTGGAACACGGCGTACCGGTGGACGCCGCCGCGCAGGATGGCCGCACCGCGCTGATGCTGGCGGCCATGTTCAACCGCAGCGAGATCCTCGAATACCTGCTGGCCCAAGGAGCCGACCCGGCCCGCCAGGATGCCCGTGGCAGCACCGCGCTGATGGCAGCGCAAACCATGGGGGCCGTGGACGCCGCAGCGCGCCTGCAAGTGCTGGCCGGCTAACCGCAAGGGGGCATTTGCGGCTATCCTTGGCGACTTTTCACCCGTCGCAGGCCCCCTTTCATGAAAACTCAGTTGCTCGAATTCATCAGCCTCATTGGCGCTGGCTGCATGCGCGAGGAAGACATCGAGCGCATCGCCGACGAGGCCGCCCAGGCCTACGCCGACCCCGCCGCTTTCCTGGCCGCCAACCCCGACATCAACTACGACGACAGCTTCCCCATCCCGCTGGGCGAATGGGTGGTGCTGGGCAGCCTGCCGGACACCGTGGTGTTCCAGGCCGACAGCTACCAGGAGCTGTTCCAGCAGATCAGCGATTCGTTCGACCAGAGCGTGCCGTTTACCCTCAAGCCCAAGCAACTGGCCCGCACCGAGCCGCTGACCGCACTCAACCGCATCCAGGTGCAGATGGGGGCGTTGAACAAAGAGGCGGGTGGATATGTGCTACTCAACTTCAGCCAGTTGCTGGATGACGAGCTGCAGATGGTGATGGTGGGGCAGAACGATCTGGCGCGGGTGCTGGAGCTGGGGGCAGAGGTGGGGATCAAGGTCGAGCCGGCCCTGGAGGCCTTGAAGGTCGCCGTGCACGTCTGATTTCCGCGGTTGCTTCTTCGCGGGCATGCCCGCTCCCACAGGATAATCACTGGGCCCGAGGGCAGTGGAGTCCTGTGGGAGCGGGCAAGCCCGCGAAGAGGCCGGTTCAGGCAACCTGAATAGTCAGCCCAGTGCGGTATCCAGGAACATCATCACCGCAAACCCACCCATCAACCCCAGGGTCGCCGCTGTCTGGTGCCCATTGCGGTGGGTTTCGGGAATCACCTCGTGGCTCACCACAAAGATCATCGCCCCTGCCGCCAGCCCCATGCTCACCGGGTAGGCCAGGGCAAAGCCGGTAGAAATCCCCAGGCCGATCACCGCGCCCAGCGGCTCCATCAGCCCCGACCCGATCGCCACCAGCGCAGCCTTCAGGTTCGACAACCCGGTAGCGCGCAAGGCCAATGCCACCGCCAGCCCCTCGGGGATGTCCTGGATGGCGATGGCGCTGGTCAGCGGCAGGCCGATGTTCATGTCGCCATTGGCAAAGCTCACGCCAATGGCCATGCCCTCAGGCAGGTTGTGCAAGGTAATCGCCAGCACGAACAACCACACCCGGCTGATGCGCTCGGCCTCCGGGCCGCAAGGGCCGGTGCTTTCGTGTTCATGCGGGGTGAAGCGGTCCAGGCCCAGCATCAGCAGCACGCCCAGGCCCATGCCCAGCACCACGGTAAAGGCCGCGGCCGGGCCGTTGCCGGTAATTTCGCGGGCGGCATCCAGGCCCGGCAGAATCAGTGAAAACGAACTGGCCGCCAGCATCATGCCGGCGGCAAAACCCAGCATCACATCCTGCGTGCGCGCCCTGACATCGCGCAGCACCACCGCCAGCACCGCGCCCAGTGCCGTGGCACCAAAGCCGGACAACCCGCCCAGTGCGGCCAGGTGCAGGTTTTCAGCGTGGTCGCCGTTCACCGCGTTCCACAGGCTTGCCCCGAGCAGTACCAGTACCACCAGCAGGCTAAGGGCCAGGCCAGCACCTATCCATGGGTTGTCGTGCATCTGTTGGCGCCAGGCGCTGACGGGCGATGGCAGGGCAACGGGGTGGGTATTAGCGGGGGGCATGGCAACCTCGAAATCGATGGATACAGCAGTTTAAGCAGTGACCCGCGCAAACGGCCAAGGATTCCCTTCTATCGACGTGATAGCTGGCTATGCTGTGCAGCAAAAGCTTTTGACAGGAGTTTTGGCATGGGGTCGACGTTCAACAGCCTGGTCGGGCTGATCATTCTGGCGCTGGATATCTGGGCCATCCTCAATGTGATCAAGAGTGGCAGCGAAGTGGGCATCAAGGTGTTGTGGATCCTGCTGATCGCCTTGCTGCCGGTGGTGGGGCTGGTGATATGGGCGATCGCCGGGCCGCGGGGGAATGTGAGGATCTGAATGGCTGTGCCGGCGATAGGGCCGGAACAGACAAAACCCGCAACACCCCCGTGACAAAATTTTCACATTGGTTTAAACAGAATCCGCACCCGCACAATGCTGCGTTGGTATACACCTGCGCCATCTCCGCAAACCCGCAATCCTAGGACCTTCCCATTCATGGCTAACCCGGACGCCTTGAAGCAACGGGGCGCGCGAGCGTCGTTCTCGCCCACCCTGAAATCCCACCTGGCCTACACGCTGCTCAGCGGCCTGGTGATCATGCTGATGCTCAGCCTCGTGCGCCTGGCGCTGCTGGTCTACAACAGCGACATGATCGGCGATACCCCCAATGCGACCGTCGCCGAAGGCTTCCTCAACGGCTTGCGCTTCGACCTGCGGGTGGTGGTGTACATCAGCATTCCGCTGCTGCTGGCCATCCTCAGCCCCTGGGCCATGGCCCGGCGTGGCCTGTTCCGTTTCTGGCTGACCATCACCTCGAGCGTGGTGATGTTCCTCGGCCTGATGGAGATGGACTTCTATCGCGAGTTCCACCAGCGCCTCAACGGCCTGGTGTTCCAGTACATCAAGGAAGACCCGAAGACCGTGCTGAGCATGCTCTGGTACGGCTTCCCGGTGGTGCGCTACCTGCTGGCCTGGCTGTTCGGCACATGGCTGCTGAGCCTGCTGTTCAAGGGCATCGACCGCATGACCCGTGGCAATGGCGCCGGCGAGGTCACCCTTCAGCGCCGCGCGGCCCCGTGGTACAACCGCCTGGCGGTGTTCATGGTCATCCTGCTGGTGGCCGTGGTCGCCGCCCGTGGCACCTTGCGCCAGGGCCCGCCGATGCGCTGGGGTGATGCTTTCACCACCGATTCCAACTTCGTCAACCAGTTGGGCCTGAACGGCACCCTGACCCTGATCGATGCTGCCAAGAGCCGCTTCGGCGAAGACCGCGCCAACATCTGGAAGCCGGTGCTGGAGCAGGACGTGGCCACACAGAGCGTGCGCGAGCAATTGCTGACCGCCAACGACACTCTGGTCGATGCCGACGAGGCAGCCATCCGCCGCGACTTCGTGCCGCCGGCCGAGCGCACCCTGCCGATCAAGAACGTGGTGGTGATCCTGATGGAAAGCTTCGCCGGCCACTCTGTGGGCGCGCTGGGCAGCCCCAACAACATCACCCCATACTTCGACAAGCTGGCCAAAGAGGGCCTGCTGTTCGACCGCTTCTTCTCCAACGGCACCCATACCCACCAGGGCATGTTCGCCACCATGGCCTGCTTCCCCAACCTGCCAGGCTTCGAATACCTGATGCAGACCCCGGAAGGTGGCCACAAGCTGTCCGGCCTGCCGGCCTTGCTCAGCGCCCGCGATTACGACGACGTGTACGTCTACAACGGCGATTTTGCCTGGGACAACCAGTCCGGGTTCTTCGGCAACCAGGGCATGACCACCTTCATTGGCCGTAACGACTTCGTCAACCCGGTGTTCTCCGACCCGACCTGGGGCGTGTCCGACCAGGACATGTTCGACCGCGGCGCCGAAGAGCTGGCCAAGCATGATGGCAAGAAGCCTATCTACGCGCTGCTGCAGACCCTGTCCAACCACACCCCGTACGCGCTGCCCAAGGACCTGCCGGTAGAGCCGGTAACCGGCCAGGGGCGCCTGGACGAGCACCTGACCGCCATGCGCTATTCGGACTGGGCGCTGGGGCAGTTCTTCGAAAAGGCGCGCAAGGAGCCGTACTTCAAGGAAACCCTCTTCGTCATCGTTGGCGACCATGGTTTTGGCAACCACCAGCAGGTCACCGAGTTGGACCTGGGCCGCTTCAACGTGCCGCTGCTGCTGATTGCCCCGGGCATCCAGGAAAAGTTCGGTGCGGTCAACCACACCGTGGGCACCCAGGTCGACATCGTGCCGACCATCATGGGCCGCCTGGGTGGCCAGGCCCGTCACCAGTGCTGGGGCCGCGACTTGCTCAACCTTCCTGAGGGCGACCAGGGCGTGGGCATGATCAAGCCATCGGGCAGCGAGCAGATCGTCGGCCTGGTGCAGGGCGACCGTATCCTGATCGAGTCCAAGGACATGACCCCGCGTATGTACCGCTACCAGCTGGGCAGCGAGTTCAAGGCCGAGCTGATCGAAAGCCCGGACCAGCCAGAGATGCTGAAAAAGCTGGAAGCGTATATCCAGACCGCGACCAAGAGCCTGCTGGATAACACGGCCGGTGTAGTGCACGGCACGCCGAAGTAATAGCTGGATCGCCAGGCGGACCTGGGCCGTGTGGGAGCGGCCTTGTGTCGCGAAAGGGCTGCGCAGCAGCCCCAGATCCAGTATCCATGCATAAATCGCCGGGGCCGCTTTGCGGCCCTTTCGCGACACAAGGCCGCTCCCACAAAAAGCCGCACCGCTACCAAGTCATCTGACTGAACATTCTCCCCACCTAAAGGTCACTTGTTTCAGGCATCACACACCCGGTGTTCGTTGACTGAGAGGGGTCGTTCGATGAAAGAGTGGGAAGTCATTTTTGCCGACCAGAAAGGCGTGCTCACCACCCTGACGCTGCGCGCCGAGCAGTGCCCCAGCGAGGAGGATGCCGCGCGGGCCATCCGTTCGCACCTGTTTCCGGTGATGGACGAACTGGACCTCAACGACTTCCAGGACCGCGCCATTTCCCCCACTGCACGCTGGCTCAAGGAGCAGAGTGGCGTGACCATCACCAGCATCCACGAAACGCCCTGAACCACACGTTTGCGTGGTGCTCTGGCAGGCACTACGCTGCAAGAAGGTGCCAGTCTATTCTGCGGGGCGGCACCGCATCCCTTCGCGTCTTGCATCAGCTCGAACTGCCCGGCCGCTGCCGGCAGGTGCGTAGTGCACGGAAAGTCTATCCATCGCATTATTCAGGAGGACGTTTCATGAGCAGCCAGAACGACGATATCAGCAGCAACGTCCTGCGCCAGATGAAGGCAGGCGGTTTCGACTTCACCCAGATCCACCCCATCGAGTTCTACGCCATATTCCCCGACGAAGCAGGGGCCCGCCGTGCGGCCGGGCAGTTTCGCGGTGAATCGCTGAATGCCCAGGTGAAGGAGCTGGGCGACGGTGCCTGGCATCTGGAACTGAGCAAGGTCATGTATGCCACCCATGGCGGGATTGGCGACTTCGAAGAGGCCTTCGAGCAGCTGGTGACACCTTATGGCGGTGAGGTGGAAGGTTGGGGGGTCAAGCAGGAGCGGCCCATAGCCTGAGATTTTGGGAATTTGGGGCCGCTTTGCGGCCCATCGCGACACAAGGCCGCTCCTACAGGCGTGCGCTTACCCTTGTAGGAGCGGCCTTGTGTCGCGAAAGGGGCGCAAAGCGCCCCCAGGTTCTCAAGGCCTGCGCCCAGCCATATGCCTCAAATAGGCCAGCAATTCATCCAGCTCCGGTTCACTCAAGACACTTTCTGCAAAACCCGGCATCTTCGCCTGCGGCCACTGCCGCAAACTCTGCGGGTCACGAATCAGCTGGCGTAGATATTCGGGCCGAAAATACTCGGTCGGGTTATGCGGCACATTCAGATCCGGCCCCACCTGTGCATCCCCCGCGCCGTTCAGCCGGTGACACGCCAGGCAGTTCTGCTGGAACAAGGCAAAGCCCCGGCGCACCGGGCTTTCGGCCGGCAGCTTCGGGTCGGGCAGCAGCGCCGGAAAACGCGCCTCGACAGAAGCCAGCTTGCGAATGGTGGAAATCTGGAACGGCCACTGTTCCGGGCGGATGCCGCTGGCCTGTGGTGCAGTCCACACCAGGTAGAACGGCCCCGCACTCGGCTTGCCCTGGCCCAGTGGTGGCCACGGCCGGCTCGGTTCTTCCACCGCCAGCCACGCCTGTGCCGGCCCGTGCTGCAACAGCGGCGCTGCCGGCATTTCGGCGGCAAAGCCGTCCAGCGCCACCGCTTGCAGATGGTCGCTGGCGCTCACGCCATCCAGCAGCGCGGCCAGCGGCACCGCCCTGTAACGCATGGGCTGCTTGTAGGAAACGTCCTGGTCGATGCTGATGTCCCGGGCCTGCGGGTGATCGAGCAGGTCTGCACTGCTCCACTCGCGCGTCGTGGCGCCCAGTTCAAGGTGCAGCTGCGCCGCCGACAGCGGCAGGCTCAGGAACAACACTAACAGTGCAAGGCAGTGGCGCATGGGTAATCTCCGACCATCAAGGCCAGCAGGTTACCTGTGCGTTGCCTGTTGGCGCCACAGCAGCGGTCAGCCGAACAAACGTGTGAGGTTCGGCAGGATCAGCAGCAAAGTCGTGGCGAAGAGAATGAGCCCAGCTTGGCGAATTTTCGATTGTCTGAACATGGCGGACCGCCTTCTTGTTGTTATTCCTGAATACCCGTTGGCTTCCTTGTCGCGCTTCGGGTCGATCGCAGTGGCGTTGCGTGACGCCTGAACTGCCTGCCTCTTGAAAGTGGATATACAACCAACAGTAGGGTGTGCGTCATCCTTGTTTGAGAACCCTTTGTTCTAATGCTGTTGATCGTTGATTTCTTCTGGCTATGAGGCCAAATGCCAGCTGGCTGGCATGCTCTCGCTAGACGGTGGCGCAAGTGCCAGCAGGGCCCCGACGAAATGTGACCGTTCGTCAGTGCGGCCTACTTGCTTGTACGTGCCTTTCGCGTCAGTCTCTACAGCAGATTCCCACCCATGTCGTTCAGGACTATCCCTATGTCGTTACGCATCTGCATCCTTGAAACCGATGTCCTGCGACCGGAGTTGACCGCGCAGTACCAGGGCTACGGCAGGATGTTCGAGCAGCTCTTCTCGCGTCAGCCGATCGCCGCCGAATTTCGTGTGTACAACGTGATGAACGGCGATTACCCCGCCGACAACGAGGTGTTCGATGCCTACCTGGTGACGGGCAGCAAGGCCGACTCGTTTGGTACCGACCCGTGGATCCAGACGCTCAAGGCTTACCTGTTGAAGCTGTACGAGCGTGGCGAGAAGCTGCTGGGTGTGTGTTTCGGCCACCAGTTGCTGGCGTTGACCCTGGGTGGCAAGGCCGAGCGTGCCGAGCAGGGCTGGGGCGTGGGTATCCATCGCTATTCGCTGGCAGCCCATGCGCCCTGGATGGACCCGGAGGTATCGGAGCTGACCTTGCTGATCAGCCACCAGGACCAGGTGACCGAGCTGCCGGAAGGCGCCACGGTGATCGCCTCCAGCGACTTCTGCCCGAACGCGGCGTACCACATTCGTGACCAGGTGCTGTGCTTCCAGGGGCACCCAGAGTTCGTGCACGACTACTCCCGCGCACTGCTCGATGCGCGCCAGGAGTATCTGGGTGATGAGGTGTACCACAAGGCCGTGGCCAGCCTGGCCACCGAGCACCAGGGCGACCTGGTGGGGGAGTGGATGTTGCGGTTTATCCAGCAGCCGGTGAGCAAGCACGACGCGGCGTGAGGGCCCCGGGGCCGCAAAGCGGCCCCGACAATCTCAAAGCCAGCCAGACTTCTTGAAGCTGGCATACAACGCGGTACAGCCCAGCCCGATCACCCCCAGCACCCCGAAATACCCATAGTGCCACCCCAGCTCCGGCATGTTCTGGAAGTTCATCCCGTAAATGCCGGCAATTGCGGTGGGGAACGCCAGGATCGCCGCCCAGGCTGCAAACTTGCGTTGCACGATGCTCTGCCGTGACGACTCCAGCAGCATGCCGATCTCGATGGTCTGGCTGGCGATGTCGCGGATGCCAGCCAGGTCTTCCATCTGTCGTGTCACGTGGATCTGCACATCACGGAAGTACGGGCGCATGTTCTTGTCGATGAACGGGAAGCTCAGGCGCTGCAGTTCCTCGCTCACTTCCACCATCGGTGCCACGTAGCGGCGCAGGCGCAGGATGTCGCGGCGCAGGCTGTGCAGGCGGCGGATATCGTCCTCTTGCAGCGAACCGCCAAGCACGCTCTGCTCCAGCTCTTCGATCTCGCCATGAATGGCCTCGCTGACCGGCTGGTAGTTCTCGGTGACGAAGTCGAGCAGGGCGTACAGCACGAAGTCTTCGCCGTGCTCCAGCAGCAACGGGCGCGCCTCGCAGCGCTGGCGTACCAGGGCATAGGATTTGGAGTGGCCGTTGCGGCAGGTGATGATGTAGCCGTTGCCGGCGAAGATGTGGGTTTCGATGAACTCCAGCTTGCCTTCGTGGCGCACCGGCGAGTAGGTGACGATGAACAGGGCGTCGCCAAAGGTTTCCAACTTGGGCCGGCTGTGCTTTTCCAGGGCGTCTTCGATGGCCAGCTCGTGCAGGTTGAACTGGCACTGCAGGTTGGCCAGTTCCTCTGCGTTGGGCTCTTCAAGGCCGATCCATACAAAGTGCCCTGGCTTGCGCGCCCATTCGCTGCCTTCATCGATGCTGATGTTGGTGACCTTTCTGCCGGCGCTGTACACCGCCGATGCCACGACTCGACCCATGGTTGTTCGCTTATTCCGGTTGGACACGGGTTACAGCTTGGGCTGTAGTGGGCGCAAGAGCAACCTAGCGCTTGGCCAGTTCCCCTTCCATGCGGTCGATGCATTGCTGCATCTGCCCCCGGCATTGTTCGATCAGCGCTGGCAGGTCCTGCAGGGTCATGCCAGCCGTGGCGATCGGTGGCAGCGAGCGTACGATCACCGTGCGCTGGCGCCAGCTGTTCAGGCTCAGGCGCCCGGCATAGCGGCTGACGCATACTGGCACGATCGGCACACCGGCCTCGATGGCCATGTGAAACGCGCCTTTCTTGAAGGCCAGCAGGTGCTCGCCGGGGTTGCGCGTGCCCTCGGGGAAAATCCAGATCGAGGTGTCGTCCTGAAGGACCCGGGTGGTCTTCTGCATGGCCTTGCGTGCCTGGTAGGCGTTCTTGCGGTCGACCAGCACGTTGCCACCCAGCCAGAACAACTGGCCGAACAGCGGGATCCAGCCCAGGCTTTTCTTGCCGATGGCGACGGTGCGCTGCGGCACCACCTGGCCCAGCACGAACAGGTCGAAGTTGGACTGGTGGTTGGCGACGATCACGCAGCCTGGCGGCTGGTCCCACAGCGGGCCGACTTCGGCCTTGACCCTGATACGCATCAGCCAGGTGGCCGGCAGGCTGTAGAGGCGTGCGAACACGCGGCTGTTATCGGGGTTGAAGGGGCGGCACAGGCCGATGACCAGGCCCAAGGTGCCAACGGCAAGGAAATGCAGCGCCAGCAGGAACATGCGCAATGAATAAAGCATGGTACGACTCACACCAGACAGTCGCCGGGCAGTGTACGGCTGTGCACTGGTTGGGGCAAACCCTAGGTGTGAACCTGTGATGGCCCTTTCGCGGGTGAACCCCCTCCCACAGGATCACCACACCTTCAAGGTTGGGAGTTCCCTGTGGTAGCGGGTTCACCCGCGAAGAGGCCGGCAAGGTCAACCCATATGCTGCTGGTCCAGCTCGATCGCCTTGTCCAACGCTTCCAGCAACCCTTTGCGCACCTTCAGCTTGGTGTTCTTGTGCGCCAGCATGTTCAGCTTCTTCAGCTCCCGAGCCGCCGCCAGTGCCGCATCCTGCAACTGCTCGGCCGGCACCACCTTGTCGAGGAAGCCGGCGTCCACCGCGGCCTGCGGGTCAAACACCTCGGCATTGATCACCGACCGGTGGAAGGCCGAGCGGCGCAGGCGGTCGCGGGCCAGTTCGATGCCGGCATGGTGCATGGTCATGCCGATCTGCACTTCGTTCAGGCACACCTTGTACGGCCCTTCGACACCAATGCGATAGTCGCCCGAGAGCAGCAGGAAGGCGCCCTTGGCCACGGCATTGCCCGGGCAGGCGACCACCACGGGGAACGGGTGCGACAGCAGGCGGCGGGCGAGGGTGGAGCCGGCGGTGACCAGGCTGATCGCCTCCTTGGGGCCGCTGGTCATCACCTTGAGGTCGTAGCCGCCAGACAGAATGCCGGGCTGCCCGGTGATGATCACCACCGCGCGTTCTTCCGTGGCGCGGTCGAGCGCGGCGTTGAAGGCGGCGATAACGTCGGGCGAGATGGCGTTGACCTTGCCGTTGTTCAGGGTAAGGGTGACGATGCCGTCTTCGGCGTGGTAGGTAATCAGCTCGCTCATGGCAGAGTCCTTTTGTTGGCGTGGCGACGACGTTACCCAGCGCCAGGGGCGAGGTAAAGCAGTAAGGCTGACTGGTCGGTCAGCGTTCCCCGGGGCTCAAATGCAAATGCATGAAAAAATTGAAAAAAATGCTTGCCAAAGGGAAGCTCTTTCACTAAATTAGCGCACCTCGACAGGCTGCAAGGCTTGAAGAGCAACGGTGAAGTGTCCGAGTGGTCGAAGGAGCACGCCTGGAAAGTGTGTATACGAGAAATCGTATCAAGGGTTCAAATCCCTTCTTCACCGCCACATTCTACGAAGAGCCCCCGAGCTGAGAAGCCGGGGGCTTTTTGTTTTTGGGGCCTTTGGGGGCTGCAAAGCAGCCCCAAAAAATCTAGAAGGTGACCGAAGCCGAAAGCCGAGCCGTCCGCGGCGCCCCCTGGAACAGGTAGTTATCCCCCAGGTAATCCCCCACATCGCGCCAATAACGCTTGTCGAACACGTTATCCACAGTCAGCCGCAGCACCGTGTCATACCCACCAATGCGCGTGCGGTAGCGGCTACCCACATCGAACACCGTATACCCACCAACTTCCACATTCCCCGCCTGGCTCGCATACTTGCTGGCGCTGTAGCGCGCCCCGCCCAGCAGTGCCAAGCCCGGTACTGGCAGGGTGTATTCCGCCTGCAGCGCCGCCCGGAACCTGGGCACGTTGATTGCCTGGTGGCCTTCATAGGCATCGGTGTCGCTGTTCTGCACCCGCGCCCGAATCGCCGCAGCGCTGGCCTGCACCTGCAGGTTCGAGGTCACCCAGCCGCTGGCGCCCAGCTCCAGGCCGGTGTTCTTTTGCTGACCTTGTTGCACATAGGTGAAAGTGCCGGCGCCGTCCGGGCGCGCGTATTGGTATGCCTGGCGTATCTGGAACAGTGCGGCGCTGAAGCTCAGGCCTTGCCAGTCATGCTTGAGGCCCAGTTCCAGTTGGTGCGATGTCGTCGGAGCGAGGATTTCGAATCTGTTCTCGGCGAACCACGGTGCGGTACCGCCTGCCGACAGGCCTTTGGAGTAGCTGGCATATACCGTGGTATCCGGCTGCGGCTTGTAGATAAGCGCAGCGTTGGGCAGCAACTTGTACTGTCGGGTATGGCGGCCGGCAACGCCGTCCTCATTCCAGGTTTTCTCGTCCAGGCGTACTTCGCGGGCACCCAGCAGTGTCTGCCATTGCTCGTTGAAGCTGATGCGGTCGCTCACGAACAGCCCGTACTGGCGGCTGTCCAGGCGTCGTTCGCTAGACCCGATGGGTTTGTCGGATGGGTCAAAGCCTGGCGCACCGGTGTGGATGTTGCCTGTACCTACCCATTCCATATAGCTGGGGCGCTGGTCCAACGTGCGCCGCTGTGCACTGGTGCCCACGCTCAGCTCATGCCCTACGCCCAGCGCATCGAAACGCCCGTTGAGCACGGCCTGCGCCTCGTCGGTACGGCGGGTGTCGTCGGGGCTGCGGAAGTCGTAGATGTCGTAGTCGCCGTTTCTGCCGAAGAACGCGCCTTCGCTCGAGCCCCAGGCAAACGAGCTGTAGTCATCTATCACCACCTTGCTGCGCGAGGCGCTCAAGGTCCCGGTCCAGGCTTCGTTGAAACGATACTCGAAGCGCCCACCCAGGTTCAGCGAGTCATTCTGCACCGGCTTGGCCCAGTGCTGGTAGGCCAGGCGGTCGTCGGGGTCGATGCCATGGGGTACTTCGCTGCTACCGAGCAGCTGGTAACCCGGCACCGAGCGCTGTTCGCGGTGCTGGTATTCGGCATCCAGCTGCAGGGTGGCATCCGGGTTGATCTGCCAGTCGAAGGCCAGCGAGGCGAAGTCGCGCTTGCCATCGGCGTGGTCGACGTAGGAGCGGATGTCTTCATGGGCCAGGTTGGCCCGCAGGCCGAACTGCCGCTCGCTGCCGAACCAGCCGCCCAGGTCGGTGGCCAGGTAGCGCTCGCCTTGTTCGTTGGTCGACACCGTGACGCTGCGCACGTCTTCGGCGCGCTTGGTCACGTAGTTGACCAGGCCTCCCGGCTCCGACACGCCGCTCTGCAGCCCGG
This sequence comes from Pseudomonas sp. B10(2017), assembly GCF_002113295.1. Lineage (NCBI taxonomy): Bacteria > Pseudomonadati > Pseudomonadota > Gammaproteobacteria > Pseudomonadales > Pseudomonadaceae > Pseudomonas > Pseudomonas sp. B10(2017). The sequence goes on along the minus strand of NZ_NEJU01000030.1, from coordinate 15,263 downwards.
ACAAACCCTTGAGCAGCTCCACCTGCTGCTTGTTCTCCAGAGCCACGTTCTGCTCGCCGGTGATGGTCTGGCCATTGATGCGGTAGCTGCTGGCGGCATTCAGCTCGAAGCCGCGCACGTTGAAGTTTTCGTAGTAGCCGATGGGGGCGTAGCTTTCGCCCACCGAGGCGTCGCTTTGCAGCACTTCGCTGAGCTGGCGCACCTGGCGGTCTTCCAGCAGTTGCTGGCTGAACACACTGATCGAGGCCGGGGTGTCGAGCAGGGGCGCGGGCTGGAAGCCGCCTACTGCTGCCTGGCGTACCTGATAGCCGTCGTTGGTGTAGGTGTCGGACACCTGCAGCGGGGCCAATAGCACGCTGTCTTCGGCAAGCACATGGGGGCAATGCAGGGCCAGGCCCAGGCTGAGCAGGCTCAGGGGCAGGCAGGGATGACGCGGGGGCATGCGGTGGGGCTCCTGGATGCGCGACACCTTAGCGGGCCCCTTCGCGGGTAAACCCGCTCCAACAAGAAAATCACTATCCTCAGGTGCAGTGATATCCCTGTGGGAGCGGGTTTACCCGCGAAGGGGCCGGCACAGGCCATGAAAAAGGCGGCATCTTACAGCCGCCTTCAACATAAAACGATCCGGGCCCAGCGATAACCTGTCAGCCTCTGCGGGCCGCCCGCCTGTGCTGCCGCCAGTTGTCATCGATCTTCGACCAGGTCTTGCCATCGGTAATTGCCATGAGCTTGCGCCCGTCCTTGAAAGTGGCCAGGAAGGTGGCTTCCTCCTCCTTGCCACCCAGCCACAGCCCAGCCAGCAACCCCACCGGCCCGGCCACCAGGGCCCCGGCCACGCCCCAACCCAGGGCACTGCCCAGGCTACGGCTGGATTCCAGACTGGCCAGCCGCAGGTCGCTGATGCGTGCCAGGGAAATCCGCTCGCCCGGGGAGGGGCTGCGCGGGGTCTTGAGTGTGAGCGATCCGTTGCGATACTCGCCTTCGCCTTGCAAGAAATCGCCGGATTGCACCGTGAGTCTTGTCATAACGTCGTCCTGTCAGGAAAAGGGCATTGACCAGCGCCTACTGAGCGCTGCCCGGGCAGCCAAGTCAACGGCCATGCGACAGAGGGTCGTGCGGTGCATTGTCGCCATGGCTGATGGCCTCTTCGCGGGCGTGCCCGCGAAGAATCCAACAAAAATTTTTCAGGCCGCTTGCAAAGCGTTCCTGCGCTTGCGCTCGGCCAACCCCCACGCCAGCAACGCCAGCCCGCCAATCACCAACCCGGCCACCACGATCCCCATCCAGCCCTGGCGCTGGAACAGCTGCGTGCCCAGCAACGACCCCAAGGCCCCGCCAATGAAGTAGCAGGTGATATACCCGGCATTAAGCCGCGTGCGCGCCTCGGGCCGCAGGGCAATCACCGCGTTCTGGTTGCTCACGTGCACCAGTTGCACTGCCAGGTCGAGCATCAGCACACCCATCAGCAGGGCCAGTAACGATTGTTCGGCAAAGCCCAGCGGCACCCACGACAGCAGCAGTACCACCAGGCCCACGGTGGTGCCCAGCGAACCCTTGCCACGGTCGGCCAGGCGCCCGGCCCAGTTGGCCGACAGCGCACCCGCTGCACCGGCCAGGCCGAACAGCCCTATCACCGCGTCCGAATAGTGGTATGGGCCTTTCGCCAGCAGGAACGCCAGTGGCGTCCAGAACAGGGCGAACAGGCTGAATGCCAGCAGGCCGAGCAGCGAGCGCAGGCGCAGCACCGGTTCTTCGACGAACAGGCGGAACACCGAGCCGATCAGCGCGGGGTATTTCAGCCCGGCATGGCTGTGGTGTTGCGGCAGGCTGCGGTATAGCGCCACGGCAGTGATGGCCATCAGCACCGCAGCCAGCACGTAGATGCTGCGCCAGCCACCCAGTTCGGCCATGAAACCGGCGGCGGTACGCGCCAGCAGGATGCCCAGCAGCAACCCGCTCATCAAGGTGCCGACCGCACGCCCGCGCTGGTGTGGCTCGCTGAGGGTCGCGGCCATGGGCACGAGGATCTGCGCTACCACCGAGAACAGCCCGGTCAGCGCCGTACCAAGGATCAGCCAGGGCAGGCTCGGTGCGCAGGCACTGATGACCAGGCCCAGGGTGGAAATGGCGGTCATCACGGTGATCAGCCGGCGCTGCTCGAACAGGTCGCCCAGCGGCGCCAGCAGCAACAGGCCGGCGCCATAGCTCAGTTGCGCGGCAATGACGATGCTGCCGGCACTGGCGGTGCTCAGGCCGAACTGCTGGGCGATGCTGTGCAGCAGTGGTTGCGCGTAGTAGTTGCTGGCCACGGCCAGGCCGGTGGCGGTGGCCATCAGCAGGATCAGGGCGCGGCTGAGCGTGGGGGTATTCATGGGGTTCTCGTGGCAGACGGGAGATAGGAGCGGGGTCAACCTGTGCCGGCCCCTTCGCGGGCTTGCCCGCTCCCACAGGATTATCACAGGGTTTGAGGCCGGCGGGATACCTGTGGGAGCGGGCGCGCCCGCAAAGAGGCCGGAACAGGCAACCCTTCAATCAGGCAGCAAACCCGCCATCGACCGTCAGGCTGGCCCCTGTGACATACCCTGCCTCAGGCCCCGCCAGGTAAGCCACGAAGCTGGCAATCTCATCCGCCTCGCCATAGCGCCCGATCGCCATCAGCGGGATCAGGCTGTCAGCGAACTCGCCGCTGGCCGGGTTCATGTCGGTGTCCACCGGCCCTGGCTGCACGTTGTTCACGGTAATGCCTTTCGGCCCCAGGTCACGTGCCATGCCGCGGGTCAGGCCGACCAGCGCGGATTTGCTCATGGCATAGGGGGCGCCACCGGCAAACGGCATGCGCTCGGCATTGGTGCTGCCAATGTTGATGATGCGCCCGCCTTCGCCCATGTAGCGTGCCGCAGCCTGGCTGGCGACGAATACGCTGCGCACGTTCACCGCCAGCATGTGGTCGAAGTCGGCCAGGTCGAATTCGGTCACCGGCGCTACCGCCAGCACACCGGCGTTGTTGACCAGGATATCCAACCGGCCGAAGGCCTTCACGGTGTCATCCACGGCCAGTTGCACGGCCGCTGCGTCGGCGCTGTCGGCCCGCAGGGCCAGGGCCTTGCCGCCGTTTTCGGTAATTTCCTGAGCCAGCGCCTGCGCCGGGCCGGCGGAACTGACATAGGTGAAGGCCACCTGTGCACCTTCACGGGCCAGGCGTCGCACGATGGCCGCGCCAATGCCGCGGGAACCGCCCTGTACCAGGGCTACTTTGCCTTCGAGAGTGTGTTGCTTGGACATGCTGATCTCCTGCTGGAAGCCAGGCCGGAATGCCTTGGATGGGCGCAGTATCGGCGCTTGATTACCTGCTGATAAGATGGCAATCACTATCAGCAGAGTAAACCTTTGGTTGCCAATCATGGCCATGGAATCGTTCAACGCGTTGGAGTGCTTCATCCGCAGTGCCGAAGTGGGCAGCTTTGCCGAAGCCGCCAGGCGCCTAAGCATTACCCCGGCTGCCGTGGGCAAGCATGTTGCCCAGCTGGAAGCGCGCCTGGGGGTGCGGTTGTTCCAGCGTAGTACCCGCAAGCTGACCCTGACGGAGGCAGGGCAGCGATTTTTGGGCGAGGTCAGTGACAGCTTCCGCACCATCCAGTACGCCGTGGCCAACCTGGCCAGCAGCGAAGGCCAGCCGGCCGGGTTGTTGCGGGTGAGCATGGGCACGGTGTTCGGGCGCTTGTATGTGTTGCCATTGCTGGGCGAGTTCTTGCGTCGCTACCCGGCCATTACCCCGGACTGGCATTTCGACAACCGCCAGGTCGACCTGATTGGCCAGGGCTTCGATGCGGCGATTGGTGGAGGCTTCGATTTGCCACCAGGGGTGGTGGCGCGCAAGCTGACCCCGGCGCACAGGGTGCTGGTGGCATCGCCGGCATATTTGGGCCGGTATGCGCCGATTGACGACCCGCAGGTATTGCAACGGCATGACGGTATCCTGATTCGCTCGCCGCAGACCGGGCGGGTGCGATCATGGCCGCTGACCAGCCGTCGGCAGGTGCAGCAGCCATTGCAGTTGCGCCAGACGATGACCATGAGCGATTCGGATGCGGCTTGCGCGGTGGCCGAGCAGGGCCTAGGGATTGCCCTGGTGAGCTTGCCCTTTGCCGTGCCGTACCTGGAGGGCGGGCGGCTGCAGCGGGTGCTGCCGGACTGGTATGTGGACGATGGGCATATCAGCCTGTATTTCGCCGAGCACAAACTGTTGCCGGGCAAGACCCGGGCGTTTGTCGATTTTGTGGTGGAACAGTTCGAAGAGCAGGGGTTGGCGCGACGGTTCGATGCCTTGCAAACCCTTTAGAAGTGTATTGCCTGAACCGGCCCTATCGCCGGCAAGCCAGCTCCCACGGGTGCAGCGTTGATCTCGGGGTTGTCGCTGTACCTGTGGGAGCTGGCTTGCCGGCGATAGGGCCGGTTCAGACAACATCGACTATGAACAATACCTGTGCCGCCAGGCTCACCTCATCATCAACCTTCCTGCCGACCAGCTGCTGCCCCAGCGGCGAGCGCGGTGTAATCACCGTCACCAGCCCATCCCCCTCGCCAATCTTCAACCCCGCAGCCTCCGGCCCGAGGAACAGTCGGCGCTGCCCGCCATCTTCATCTTCGAGCGTCACCAGGTTGCTCACCTGCACCCCGCGTGCCGGGTCATAATCGCGCAGCAGCAGTTGCTGGTAGGTCACCAGCGCCTTGCGGATCTCGGCGCTGCGGCGGGCCTGGCCGGTGGCCAGGTACGAGGCTTCCAGGCCCAGGGTGTCGTACTTGTTCTCGGCGATGTTTTCTTCTGCAGTGGCGGCTTCGTACGCGGTTTGCGCCGCGCGGGTCAGCACATCCAGGTCATGCTCGAGGGTGGCGACGATCTGCGCCAGCAGGCTGGGCTTGTCCATGGTCAGTAACAGAACTCCAGCACGTTGGCCTGGCTTTTGTCGGTGGGCGCGGTGCGGTTCTGCTGCAGCCAGAACTGGCATTTGGGGCTGTTGAGGTTGCGCGGGTTGCCCTGGGCAGCGTCGGCGGCCTGTTGCAGCTCCTGCTTGTGCAGGATGTCCTTGTAGCGTTCGAACATTTCCGCCTGGGCATCCGCTGCAGGGGCTGGCGCTGGCGGCGCGGCAGGCCGGTACGCGGCGGGGGCCACGGCCTGGGCCAGAGGCTGTATCTGCTGTGGCCACAATTGCAGGGCCAGCCACAGGCTGGCGGCGATGGCCACGGCGCCCAGCCACAGTCCAAAGGCAACGCACACGATCAATGGCAACGGCTTGAGGGTGATCTTCAGTTCACGGTGGCGCGGCATGGCAGCCTCCTGGCAGGGTGTTCGGGGTGCATTGTCGCATGCGCCTGGGCATTTTTCCGCGCAGGCGCTTTTGTCAGCGACAATTTATGCGCAGAATGCGCGGTTTTTCCGCTGGGCGAGGGCAGGGCACATGAAAGCCACCTGGGATATCTTCTGCAGCGTCGTCGACAACTACGGCGATATAGGCGTGACCTGGCGCCTGGCCCGGCAGCTGGTGGCAGAGCACGGCTTGGCAGTGCGGCTGTGGGTGGATGACCTGAATGCGTTCACGCCCATGTGCCCCGGGGCCGATGCCACCGCCCCGCAGCAGTGGCAGCACGGTGTGGATGTGCGCCAGTGGCCGGTGACCTGGTTGCCAGTGGCGCCGGCCGATGTGGTGATCGGTGCCTTCGCCTGCCAGTTGCCAGCAGCTTATGTAGAGGCAATGCGTGCTCGCGCCACGCCGCCGCTGTGGTTGAACCTCGAATACCTCAGTGCCGAGGACTGGGTGGAGGGTTGCCATGGCTTGCCTTCGCCGCAGCCCAACGGCTTGCGCAAGGTATTTTTCTTTCCCGGCTTTACCGAAAAAACCGGTGGCCTGCTGCGCGAGGGCTCGCTGCTGGCGCGGCGTGATGCGTTCCAGCAAGGCGCCCGGCAGGCGTTCTTGCAGGGGCTTGGCGTAAACCCTGAAGCGGGAACGTTGCTGATTTCCCTGTTCGCCTACGAAAACCCCCAACTGGGCAACTGGCTTGATGCTCTGGCCTCGGGCGAGCAACCTTGCCACCTGCTGGTGCCGCAAGGGCGCGTTGTCGCGGGGCTCGGCCAGTGGCTTGGCGAGGCGGCGCTGCAAGTGGGCAGCGTGCGCAAGCGAGGGGCGCTGACCGTGCAGGTGCTGCCTTTCGTCAGCCAGGACGACTACGACCGGTTGCTGTGGAGCTGCGATTTCAATGCCGTGCGCGGCGAAGACTCGTTCGTGCGCGCGCAGTGGGCCGGGCAGCCGATGCTGTGGCACATCTACGTGCAGGACGAGAATGCCCATTGGGAAAAGCTCGAAGCGTTTTTGGCGCATTATCGACACGGGCTGTCAGACGATGCCGATGCCGCCCTGCTTGGCTTGTGGCGTGCCTGGAACATGGACCGCGACATGGGCCAGGCCTGGCAGGCGGCCCGCCAGCACTGGCCGGAACTGCAACAGCATGCCCGGCTTTGGGCAGCGCGACAGGCCGCTCAGCCGGACCTTGCCACAGCGCTAGTACACTTTTACCGAAATTCGCTATGATACGCGGCCTCGATTTTTATAAATCCATCCAGATTCGGATACTTCGTAATGAAAACTGGTAAAGAACTGAAACCCGGTACCGTCCTGCGGATCGACAACGACCCGTGGCTGGTTCAAAAAGCTGAGTTCACCAAGTCGGGCCGTAACAGCGCGATCATGAAGACCAAGCTGAAGAACCTGCTGACCGGCTACAAGACCGAAACCGTCTACGGTGCAGACGACAAGCTGGACGACGTTATCCTGGATCGCAAAGAAGCGACCCTGTCGTTCATCAACGGTGATGAATACACCTTCATGGACACCACCGACTACACCATGTACGAACTGAACGCCGAGGACATCGAAGCCGTTCTGCCGTACATCGAAGAAGGCATGGAAGACGTCTGCGAAGCCGTGTTCTTCGAAGGCCGCCTGGTATCGGTTGAACTGCCGACCACCATCAGCCGCCAGGTTGTCTACACCGAGAACGCTGCTCGCGGCGACACCTCGGGCAAGGTCATGAAGCCTGCCAAGCTGAAGAACGGTACCGAGATCTCGGTTGCCGACTTCATCCAGATCGACGAGTGGATCGATATCGACACTCGCGACAACAGCTTCAAAGGCCGTTCCAAGAAGTAATCCTTCTTGTGAAACGCAAAAAACCCGGCCTTGGCCGGGTTTTTTCATGCCTGCGTTTTTGCAGTTCTCGATGCTTGCTCTTGCTTTTGTGGGAGCGGCCTTGTGTCGCGAAAGGGCCGCAAAGCGGCCCCGGCGATCTCAAGGTGTACCCGAGATTCCGAGGCCGCTTCGCGCCCCATCGCGACACAAGGCCGCTCCTACAGGGGAAGCGTGAACTTCAGACGGTCACGTGCAGGCGCACATCCACATTGCCGCGGGTGGCGTTGGAGTACGGGCACACCTTGTGTGCTTTTTCCACCAGCGCTTCGGCATCGGCCTGGGCCAGGCCCGGCAGGTTGATGTGCAGGTCGATGTCCAGGCCGAAACCACCCGGAATCTGGCCGATGCCCACCTTCGCGGTGATCGAGGAGTCCGCCGGCAGGGCTTTTTTCTCCTGCCCGGCCACGAACTTCAGTGCACCGATGAAGCACGCCGAGTAACCGGCGGCGAACATCTGCTCGGGGTTGGTGCCGTCACCGCCTGCGCCGCCCAGTTCCTTGGGGGTGCTCAGGCTGACCACCAGTTTGCCGTCACTGGAGCGGGATTTGCCATCGCGCCCACCGGTGGAGGTAGCTTCTGCGATGTACAGTGGAGTGACCTTTTGCATCTTGAGCCTCGCTAATGTGCTGTGCGCTCGCCGTGTGGAGGAGGGCGCGGGTTGGTGTGGGATTTAAATTAGCGCGCAATTAGTTAGTGCGCAAGATAAATCGTCACCGCTCGTCCGAACGGCCATTGCACAGCATAGCTGTCAGAGGGTTTTCTGCAGGTTCTCGCGCAGCGCCAGCAGGTCGGCCTGCAGCTGTTGCAGCTGTTCCAGGCTGCGTCCGCTGGCCTTGAGGATGCACTGCGGCACTTCCTTGGCCTGCTGCTGCAAGGCGCGGCCCTTGTCGGTCAGCTGCACCAGTACAACCCGTTCATCTTCGCGGCTGCGGTTGCGCTGCAGCAGGCCTTCGCTTTCCAGACGCTTGAGCAACGGCGTCAGCGAGCCGGGGTCGGTGAGCAGGTGCTGGCTGATCTCGCCTACGGTCAGGCCGTCGTGCTCCCACAGCACGAGCATGGCCAGGTATTGCGGGTAGGTCAGGCCCAGGGCCTGCAGCAGCGGTTTGTAGACCTTGGTCATCAGCAACGAGGTGGAGTGCAGGGCGAAACAGACCTGGTTGTCCAGCAGCAGCTCGTCACAGGAGGCTTGGTTGTTGGCGTTCATGCAGGTCCTTGAAGGTAATCAATGGGAAAGTCTGGCACGCGAATCGTCAGTGCGCGCTTTATTCGCGCAGTTCACTGCGCAAGGCCAGGTCCCAGGGTGGAATCGGGCTGAAGCGGCTCTTGAGAAATTCGAGCAGCAAACGGCTGCGAGAGTTCGTTTCATGTTCCAGGCGAAGCGCATAGATACCGCTGGTCTCCGCTTCGGGCAAGCCACCGTCGCAAAACAAAGGTATCAACTCGCCACGCAGCAGGTATTCGCTGATCAGCCAAGTAGGCAGGTGGGCTATGCCTAAGCCGGCGAGGGCGCCGAACAGAAGGGTTTCGGCGTTGTTGGCGGCCATCCGCATGCGTGAGGGGCGGTACAGGTGGGTTTGCCCGGCCACGTTGAAACGCCAGGCAAATGGCGGCGCCAGGCCATCCCAGTCCAGGCCGTCGTGCCCGGGCAGTTCGCTGGGACATATTGGCATGCCGCGGCTGGCCAGGTAGGCCGGGCTGGCGCAGGCAATGCGCACCATGTAGGCCAATGGCGTGGCGACCAGCCGGGTGTCGGCCAGGGGGCCGGCGCGCAGCACCAGGTCGACCTCGCCAAGGTGGCTGCCATGCAGGTCGACGAAGCTGTCGATCAGGCGCAGTTGCACATCCAGGCCTGGGTAGGCGACCAGGAAATCGGCAATGGCCGGGGCCAGGTGGCGGCGGCCGAATGCCGCCGGGGCGTCGATGCGGATCAGACCTTCGGGTGCATTGCTCAGCGACACCGCTTCGGCGCGGGCGAGGCGCAGTTCCTCGATGATGCGCCTGGCCCGTTCGGCAAAGGCGTTGCCGGCAGGCGTGGCGCGCACGGCGTGGGTGCTGCGGGTGAACAGGCGGCTGCCCACGGCGCTTTCCAGGTTGTCGATGCGCCGGGCCACGGCCGACGGGGTCAGCGGGTGGCGGCGGGCGGCGGCAGAAAAGCTGCCGGTTTCCAGCACATCGAGGAACAGGCTTAGCTGGTCGGTCAGGGTATCGGGGTTCATGGCTGCCTTGCTTTTGCGAAAAACGCATAGCCATTGTGCGCTGCTATGCGTTTCCCCGCCAGCCCGCACTCGTTAGCATGCTCGCATTGTGTGTACAGGCGGATGAGGCCCTGATGATCGAATGGTTGTTGTATATCGTGCTGGGCGCAGCCCTGGGGACCATGGGTGGCTTGTTCGGCATTGGCGGTGGGCTGATCGCGATTCCGGCGCTGGGCGTGCTGTTTGGCCTGGATCAGCAACTGGCGCAAGGCACGGCGCTGGTGATGGTAGTGCCCAATGTGCTGCTGGCGCTGTGGCGTTATCACCAGCGTAACCGCATCGAGTTGCGCCATGCGGTGCCGCTGTCGCTGTGCAGCTTCGTGTTCGCCTGGCTGGGGTCGATCTGGGCGGTGGGGCTGGATGCGCAATCCATGCGCCTGGGTTTTGTCGGCTTCCTGGTGGCCCTGGCGGTGTGGAACGTGGCGCGGATGTTCATGAAAGTATCGCCGCCCAGCGCCGAGTTGCGCTATGCCTGGCCGTGGCTGGGTGTACTTGGCAGTTTTGCCGGGACCATGGGCGGCTTGTTCGGGGTGGGTGGGGCCGTGGTGGCCACGCCTATCCTGACCAGTGTGTTCGGTACCACCCAGGTGGTAGCGCAGGGGCTGTCGCTGGCGCTGGCGGCGCCGAGTACCTTGGTAACCCTGGTGACTTACGGGGTGCACCACAGTGTTGACTGGGGGGTGGGGATTCCATTGGCGTTGGGCGGCCTGCTGAGTATCAGCTGGGGGGTGAAGTTGGCCCATGCATTGCCGGAGAAGGTGTTGCGGGCGATGTTCTGTGTGTTTTTGGTGGGTTGTGCGGTGATGCTCGGGTTCGAGCTTTGAGATTTTGGGGCCGCTTTGCGGCCCCAAGTTATTTGAACCCTTCGACAATGTAGTCGGCCATGCAGTCGGTAATTGGCGAAGGGTTCTGGGTACTGCGCACCAGCATCACATTGGCCACCGGCAACTGCGGCAACCCTTCGCTCTCGCCCAGAATGCGGATATTCCCGCCAATCAGGCTCTGCAACTGTGCGGTCACCGCCAACCCTGCGGTGACGATGGCAAAGATCGCTGCCAGGCTCGGGCTGGTATAGGCGATGCGGTAGTCGATGCCCTGGGCCTCCAGGGCATTGCAGGTCCAGGCCCGGCAGAAGCAGTCAGTGTTGAACAGGGCTACCGGCATGGGGCGTTGCTCGTGCGGGCAGAAGCCTTCCGCGGCGGCCCAGACCAGGCGTTCCTGGCGCAGCAGTTGGCCAATCTCGTTGCCCGGCTCACGGGTGACGATGGTCAGGTCCAGGTCCTGGCGCAGCATCAGTTGTTTGGAGGAGTCGCAATGCACCTCCACCTGCACCAGTGGGTAGGCCTGAGCAAAGCTCGACAGGATGGTCGGCAGGAAGCGCATGGCATAGTCGTCCGGCGTGCCGATGCGTACTACCCCGACCATGTGCGGCATGCGCAGGGTGTTGAACACTTCCCCATGCAACTTGAGGATGCGCCGCGCATAGCCCAGCAGCACCTGGCCCTCGGCGGTCAGGCGCACCTGGCGGCCGTCGCGCTCGAACAGCTGGCGCTGGAGGATGTCCTCTTCCAGGCGTTTCATTTGCATGCTCACCGCCGACTGGGTGCGGTTGACCACCTCGCCGGCGCGGGTGAAGCCGCCCTGCTCGGCGATGGCCACGAAAGTGCGCAGTACGTCCGCATCGAGGCTCTGGTACTGGGACATTGCATCAATCTCCGAGATGCATGGCATCAGAAACATTCGTTGGATTGATCTTATGCCTGGCAGGAGACTGGAGCCATCAACACGGAGGGCTTCACGATGAAAGGTCATGTCAGCAGCATCCAGCAACCTGCCTTTTCCCTGAACCACCTGTGGCATGCCGCCCTGCAGCGCCCGGCACGCTGGCTGCAGCTGTACCGCCAGCGCCAGGAACTGGCCAGCCTCAGTGACGCAACCTTGCACGATCTGGGGTTGAGCCGGGCGGATATCCAGCAAGAGGCCGAGCGGCATTTCTGGGATGACCCGCTGCGCAAATAGGCTAAGTTTGTCGGTGGAATCACTGGCCTCTTCGCGGGTGAACCCGCTCCCACAGGAACTCCACATTGCCCGAGGCCAGTGGTATCCCTGTGGGAGCGGGTTCACCCGCGAAAGGGCCAGTGCAGACACCACAAGGAGTTCAGGCTTGCCCCTCAAGCTGTCCATCAACCAGGCCCGCCGGCTGGCCCTTTCTGCCCAAGGTTTCGGCAAGCAGCCAGAATCGGTGCCGACGCGGCCGGCACTCAAACGCATGCTGCAACGCCTGGGCGTGTTGCAAATCGATTCGGTCAACGCCCTTGTCCGCTCCCACTACCTGCCGCTGTTCTCACGCCTGGGCCACTACTCGCCTGCCGCCCTCGACCAGCTCGCCTGGGGGCGTGGCCGCCAGCGCCTGATGTTCGAATACTGGGGCCACGAAGCCTCGTTGCTGCCGCTGAGCCTGTACCCACTGCTGCGCTGGCGCATGGCCCATGCCGCCGACGGTCGTGGCATCTATCGCCAGCTCGCGCAGTTTGGCCGCGAACGCCAGGACGTGATTGCCCGGGTACTGGCCGCCGTCCGCGAACAGGGCGCCCTCGGCGCAGGCAGCCTGTCCACCCGCGAGGAGCGGGCCGGCCCCTGGTGGGACTGGAGCGAGGAAAAGCACGCACTGGAGTGGCTGTTCGCCGCAGGGCAAGTGACGGTCGCTGGCCGGCGCGGCTTCGAGCGGCTTTACGATTTGCCGGAAAAGGTCCTGCCGAAGGCGATCCTCGATCAACCTTTGCCCAGCGAGACCGAGGCGCATCAGGGCTTGATGCTGCACGCCGCCACGGCCCTGGGCGTAGCCACCGAGCGTGACCTGCGCGACTACTTCCGCCTGGAACCGGGGCAGGGCAGGGCTGCACTGGCCGAACTGGTGGCTGACGGCCGCCTGCAAGCGGTCGAGGTGCAAGACTGGAAGCAGCTCGCCTACTGCGCCGGCGCACCGCGTATCCCCCGGCGCATAGAGGCCAGCGCACTGTTGTCGCCGTTCGATTCACTGGTCTGGGAACGCAACCGTACCGAGCGCTTGTTCGAATTCCGCTACCGCCTGGAAATCTACACCCCGGCGCACAAGCGGGTGTACGGCTACTACGTGCTGCCGTTCCTGTACCACGAACGCATCGGCGCACGGGTGGACTTGCGCGCCGAGCGCGCCCAGGGGCAACTGGCAGTGCATGCCGTGCATGTGGAGGCCGCAGGCCTGGACGAGGAAGGTTACCAGGCCCTGGCCGGCAACCTGCTGCGCCTGGCCAGTTGGCTGGGCCTGGAAAAGGTGCAACTTAACTGCCCGCGCAAGGAGGGCAGCCAGTTGCGCCAGGCGCTGCTCAGCGCCGCACCTGCTTGAGGGTTTCGGCAATCAGGAATGCCAGCTCCAGGGACTGGTCGGCGTTCATGCGCGGGTCGCAGTGGGTGTGATACCGGTCGGACAGCGCATCCTCGGTGATCGGCCGGGCGCCGCCGATGCATTCGGTGACGTTCTGCCCGGTCATCTCGATGTGGATACCGCCGGCATGGCTGCCCTCGGCCTGGTGCACCTGGAAGAACTGCTTCACCTCATCCAGGATCTGCGCGAAGTCACGGGTCTTGTAACCGCTGCTGGCCTTGATGGTGTTGCCATGCATCGGGTCGGAGCTCCACAGCACCTTGCGCCCTTCGCGCTCGACAGTGCGGATCAGCCCCGGCAGGTGTTCGCCAACCTTGCCGGCGCCCATGCGCACGATCAGGTTCAGGCGCCCGGGATCGTTGGCCGGGTTCAGCGTGTCGATCAGGCGGATCAGCTCCTCGGGGTTCATGCTCGGGCCAACCTTGACCCCGATCGGGTTGTGCACGCCGCGCAAAAACTCCACATGAGCACCGTCAAGCTGGCGGGTGCGGTCGCCGATCCACAGCATGTGCGCCGAGCAGTCGTAGTAGTCGCCGGTCAGGCTGTCCTGGCGCACGAAGGCTTCTTCATAGTTCAGCAGCAGTGCTTCGTGGGCGGTGAAGAAGCTGGTTTCGCGCAGCTGCGGCGCGCTGTCCAGGCCGCAGGCGCGCATGAATGCCAGGGTTTCGTCGATGCGGTTGGCCAGCTGGTGGTACTTGTCGGCCAGCGCTGAATTGGCGATGAAGTCCAGGTTCCACTTGTGCACCTGGTGCAGGTCGGCAAACCCGCCCTGGGCGAAGGCGCGCAGCAGGTTGAGGCTGGCGGTGGCTTGGTGGTAGGCCTGCAGCAGGCGCTCCGGGTCGGGGATGCGGCTTTTCGCGTCGAAGCCGATGCCGTTGACGATGTCGCCACGGTAGGCGGGCAGGGTGATGTCGCCGATGGTTTCATCGCCCGATGAGCGCGGCTTGGCGAACTGCCCGGCCATGCGCCCGACCTTGACCACCGGGCAGCCGGCGGCGAAGGTCATGACAATGGCCATTTGCAGCAGCACCTTGAAGGTGTCGCGGATTTTCGCCGCCGAGAACTCGGCGAAGCTCTCGGCGCAGTCGCCACCCTGCAGCAGGAAGGCGCGGCCTTCGGTGACCTCGGCGAACTGCCGGCGCAGCTCGCGTGCCTCGCCCGCGAACACCAGCGGCGGGTAACTGGCCAGGGTCTGTTCGACCTTCAGCAGGTGCGCGGCATCGGGGTAGGTCGGTTGCTGCTGGATTGGCAGGGCACGCCAGCTGTCGGGGCTCCACGGTTGGTTCATCTCGGGCTCGGTCTTGTCGGTTGTAGGCTATGGGCCATGGTAACAGTTGGCGCTGCGCTTGTTGCATCAAGGGTGTTGGCGGACAATGCGCGTTTTTGCGCGGGTGGGTGGTGAGCATGGCGGCGGAACGGGAAGAGCGGCTACTGGCACGGGTGGAGGACGCCTTTGGTGTCATCAGCGTGTATGAAGTCGACGACTACCGCTTTCTGGAGTTCGGCGATGCGATCGAGCAGAGCTGCGTGTTCACGGCCGACCCAAGCTGGCTGGAATACGACTATACCCGCGCCATGCTGGTGGGGGCGTTGTGCCACGAGCAGCCGGAGAGCGCGCTGTTTCTCGGCCTGGGGGCCGGCACGCTGACCCAGGCCTGCATGAAGTTTCTGCCGCTGGACGACATCGAGGCCATCGAACTGCGCCCGGACGTACCGCGCCTGGCCATGGAGTACCTGGGCCTGGACGATGACCCGCGGCTGTATGTACGCAGCGGTGATGCCCTGGAGCTTTTGCCCACGGCGGAGAAGGCCGACCTGCTTTTCGTCGACCTGTACACCGACCATGGGCCGGGGGTGGGGCACCTGGCGTGGAACTTCCTGGAGAACTGCCAGCAGCAGCTGAACCCGGGTGGGTGGCTGGTGATCAACCAGTGGGCCACCGACGACGGCAAGCCGCTGGGCGCGGCGTTGCTGCGCGGGTTGTACCACCGGCATTACTGGGAGCTGCCGGTGAAGGAGGGCAATGTGATCCTGCTGGTGCCGGCGGACCTGGAGCAGACGCTGGACCTGGATGGGCTGAGGGCCCGGGCCGAGGCGCTGGCGCCGCGCCTGGGGTACAGCCTCGAGGGGCTGATCCGCGAGATTCGGCCGGCTACCTGATGAATCTGGGTCGAGGCTGCTGGCCCTATCGCCGGCAAGCCAGCTTGTGTCTTGAGAGGGGATTAGAATCTGAAGTGAGAGCGGTGAATGGCAAGCTGAATGCCAGAGGTGCCTTGAGCACGTGTGGGAGCACAAGCTGCCATTCACCGTTCCACTTTGGCGAGAGCCCGAACAGTTGGATGA